>JAFAQT010000015.1 GCA_019246215.1 Verrucomicrobiota bacterium | reverse complement strand
CGGTACTTCCGTAAATAACTCCAGCTAAACCCGCAAATCTCACACTTTTGGATGAAGCCAGCCGCTGAGTGCGGGTTAAATGCCTTCCGGTCCGGCAGGTCCCGTTGCCCCAGACCAGAGAGGAACGGCTCGATCCGCCTCCTAGTGTACCGTTTCCTAAATCCCTTAAGTTTCGCCGTAGGCCAGTTGGCTGTTTTTCAAAGCGCGAGCGACGAGCATATCTAGATCGATATGTAAGGAGCGAGCAACGCGGAAAAACAGCCAACTGGACACGGCCCAGAGGGTTGCGTTGAAAATGGGCCGGTGGCTGCGTTGCTTGTCGGTTACGTATCCATTCAGATATGCGCCCTCCTCGCGCCTTGCCGCCGGCCCATTTTGAACGCAACGAAACTCAAGGGATTTAGGAGACGGTACACTAGGAGGCGGATCGACCGTTCCTCTCTGGTCTGGGACAACGGGACCTGCCGGACCGGAAGGCATTTAACCCGCACTCAGCGGCTGGCTTCATCCAAAAGTGTGAGATTTGCGGGTTTAGCTGGAGTTATTTACGGAAGTACCGGCGTGCAGCCGGCCTGAATTCACCTGGAATCGTTCGCCACAGGTCCGGATGGGGGCGTGCTCGGCATGGCTGGATTTTTGAGCCGCACTAACAGCCAGGTCTGGGTTGTATCCGTACCGAAATGTACCAGGCAACTGGCGGCGTCCTGACTCAAATTCTGCAGACCGGCCTCGATCACGGTGTTATTTGAGCCGATTTTCCAGGCTATCCGCTGGGTTTTCTTGTCCACTTGGCCGAAGATTGGCGATGCCTCTCCACTCAAGAGGTTTTTGAAGGCGCCGGTGACCACTCCATTTTTGTCGACAGCGATTTGGAAGAACATATACGCGTCACCCTTTTCTTCCTGGACCATTGCCCAGACTCCAAGCGGCAGATATTCGGCCTGCTTTCGATCTTCAGGCGGCATCGGCGTCGATGGCTGTTCCTTTGACGTGTTCGCCAATGTAATTGCCTGTTGCGAATACTCCTCTGCGCTCGCCGCCCGTTTTCCGTCAACGTAAACATCGTCGCCCTCATAGACCACATTCACGCCGTAATCGTAGCTTCGAGAGCTGCCGTAGTCGTAATTTCCGGAGCGGTCGTATGTCTCGTCCAAAGCCAGCCACGTTGCAGCCGTGGCGTACGTCGCTGCGCCCCACCAATATTTTTCGGCGTAGTTCCAGTACTTCTCGTAGTAATCCGAATATTTTCCGGAGTAGTCCCGGTATGTTCCGGCGTAATCCCGACCGGAATACCAGCCGCGGTCAGACCACCGCTGGGCGTTGAAACGGGTATCGAAGTTGTTCTGAAAATTGTTCTGGATCTCAATCGCTCGATTGCTGCGAAAGTCTTGAACATTATTCTTATAATTGTTCCACTCCGGCTTGTTATAACCGGCTGCCACATTCTGGGTCTTCCGGAACTCGTTGATGTTGTTCCAATCTTTGGTACGGCTCGCCTGAAAATTCGCCAGTTTGCCTTCATTCTGCTTACTCCAATCGTTCCAGAATTGCTGGTTAGCAGTTGCCCCTTGCGCTCTGTTTGCTAATTCACCGCCGCCCTTGCCTGAAACACTAGGGAATCCAGTGTGCTCTCCTGCAGCTCGGAGGTTCTTACCTTGAGCAATTGACGGTAGAACAGA
Source organism: Verrucomicrobiota bacterium (assembly GCA_019246215.1). Classification (GTDB taxonomy): domain Bacteria; phylum Verrucomicrobiota; class Verrucomicrobiia; order Chthoniobacterales; family JAFAMB01; genus JAFAMB01. The sequence goes on along the minus strand of JAFAQT010000015.1, from coordinate 9,429 downwards.
GCCGCTCCCTTTAGGATGAGGTTGAATCTTCGGTGAGAATTGCGGTCCCCTGTTGGCGCTGCCCGCAATCTTGCTGTTCGGAGCCAAGCCTCCCATCTGGCTAAAGCTTGGCCTAGAGGTATTCTGGGGGCGCGTAAAATTGGGCGGCTTAGAGAACTCCGGGGCGCGCGAGAAATTTGGCGGCCTGGAGATACCTGGCCCACCGCCGAAACCTGGCCGAGGGCCGATATCGGGCCCACCGCGGAATCCGCCTTCAGCCACCGAGGGAGGTATGAATCCACCGGGGCGTGGACCCATGCTCGGCAGCGCGGGTGGAGGGGGACCAAGCTGCGCCATCGCATCCGTGCCTATCAGCAGCGGAAAGGCCCCAGCCATGAAAACCGATACTTTGAATAGCTTCAACTTCATCGATCGTTGAGAAGGTCGAGGTTATGGGGTTGAAGTGGTGCGAACCACCACGATCTTTGCGAGTGACGGCTGCGACTCGCCATTGAGTGTGCGATTCTGCGATTCCCAAGTGAATTTATTGTCGTCGACCTTTGTGAGCACGTTTTCGGCCGTGGAGCGGCTGCCGTCCGGCACCACGTTGGAAGCTAGGATCAACCAATGCCCAGCGTGATAAGCCCAACTCGATTCTCCAAAGCCGCCGTTACTATCGAAAATCCACGAACGAATCTGCCGGCGATCCGGATCCCACCCGACAATCTCCCAGCCATCTGTCTCGCCTTCCTCGGCCCCCTTAAGTTTGAATGTGCGCACCAGGAAATTCTTATCTCCTGCCCATTCAACCTTTGTTTCGACCGTCTGGTCCGCTTCTTTGTTCTCCCAGCTTCCAATTAGCCATTGAAGCGGTTTTAGCTGGGAGTCGGCACTCGGAGCCGGGGCGGCCGTCTCCGTCAATTGACAAATTTGCCAGCAATCAGGCTTCTTAGCCAGGACGGCTGCGTATCGAGTCGATGCGGTTGTGCCGTCGGCCGCCGTCACGGTTGCAACCCCACGATTTACCTGCACATCTGGTGTAAGCGGTTTCACTTCCTCGATCGTGATCGTGATTTTGGCCCCGGGGTTTGCCTGGAAGTTCTCCATAAAGAGTTTTTCCATCTCTCCCCGGCCCTTTACCTCCACGCCGTCCTGATCGATGTAGTCGACATCCTCGGCGTAGAAGCTTGCCAGAGCCTTTGCATCTCCGCGATCATACCCTTCCTGGTACTTCCTGAACTGATCCTCGGCCGCCTGGTATTCTGGCGACGATTGAACCGTCGCGTGCTTGGTATGTTGGGCATCAGGTGACGAATTATCGGCTGCCACACTGGCAGTAACGACTGAGCATGCCATGGCCATAGCGGTCACGGCTAGGGAGGTTGCTTTCATTTTTTGGTTAGTTAAAAGTTTGCGCCCCTGGGCTGGGATAATTGGAACGGGCGGGAATCGAGCAGAAATGAGTGATGATTTTCATTACATTCATTACTTTAGCCGAAAAAAATACCGGAGTACTCGTCCCAAAAAATTTCAACCAGCGCGGATACGATGCTGTAGCAGTCGATCAGAACTCTTCCGGTAGCTCCTACGTCCGAGATCTGGAAATCGCCGGTTTGGGTACCCGGCTGCAGAGTGATTTTTCCTAAGAATTCCTTAAAATCGCTGACACAGTCCCAATGTTCGATGTTGGCGGTCAACACTAATTCATAGGGCTGGGAAAATAGTAATTCTTCTAGTATTATGAATAAGATCAATTCTCTCGCCTGAGTGGTATAGCACGCTAAACTCGTTGTCTTGGCTACCATTCTCGTCCCTCCGTTCAGTTCGCGGTATACTGGCCACAAATTCTGTGCGCCGCTATTGGCTAAAGCAATTGTTTCTTGGTTGCTCGAAAGAGCAGTCTTCCGTTTATTGATTAAAATCACGCTTTTTGGGCAACCGTTTGCGCACACTAGAATCCTTGAAAAGCAAAACTCGTTGCAGATGAGTGTTTTTCGCTTGCGTGCTTCGGTGCTCAGATGGGCCTTTTTCAAGGGTTTTATATAAGCCAGGAACGCTTCGCCTACATTGCTCAGTCGTCGGAAATCTCTTGCGACGAATTCGTGCGCATCGATCGATCTGCCGATCCGGGCGTGGAAGTTTCCTTATTGGCCGCGTTCCCGGAGTCCGCTACTATGTCCCCCAGCAGACAACTTTGCTTGCAGGAAGGAATGGAAGGTGCATCATTTTTCAAAAAAGTTTCTCAAGTTCTACGGTGGCTGAGCATTTAACATATGAATACGAGAGCGTGCGCACCGGTGATGAGTTTGCGCTTCGGCGAGGCCGGGGGAAGCAAAAGCTAGGGACTGTCCTGGTGGTAACTCCAGTCTCGGAACATCCATCTCTAGCGAGCTTAGCCCGTCTCGAGCACGAATACTCTCTTCGAGACGAGCTTGAATCGGACTGGGCGGTCCGACCGTTGGCGCTCACCCATCACGAGGGACGGGCAGCGCTGGTACTGGAAGATCCAGGCGGCGAGACACTCGATGGGTTAATCGGGCAACCGATGGACTTGGACCGATTTCTTCTCCTGGCTATTAACCTGGCCGCCGCGCTAGGCAAGCTTCACCGCCGGGGCCTCATTCATAAGGACATTAAACCTGCGAACGTCCTCATCGACTCTGTGAGCAACAAAGTCTGGTTCACGGGCTTCGGAATCGCTTCGCGATTACTCCGCGAACGCCAGGGAACCGGACCTCCTGAGACCATTGCCGGAACCCTGGCCTACATGGCGCCCGAACAGACTGGGCGCATGAATCGGTCCATCGACTCTCGGAGCGACCTTTATTCGCTAGGGGTCACCCTCTACCAGATGCTCACCGGTCTGCTTCCGTTCCAGGCCTCCGATCCGATGGAATGGGTTCATTGCCATATTGCCAGGCAACCACCAAAACCCCATGAGCGCAGAGAGCAAATCCCGGAGCAGATTTCGGCCATTGTGTTGAAACTGCTCGCCAAGAACGCTGAGGAACGCTACCAGACTGGGGCCGGCCTTGAGGCTGACCTGAGAAAGTGCTGGATGGAATGGGAGTCTAGCAGGCGGATCGAGCCGTTCCCTCTGGGGCAACGGGACCTGCCGGATCGGCTTCTGATTCCGGAGAAACTCTATGGGCGTCAGCGTGAGTACCAGACTCTGCTAGGATGTTTTGATCGCGTTGCGGCTTCCGGCAGGCCCGAATTGGTATTAGTCTCCGGCTACTCCGGGGTCGGCAAGTCCTCACTGGTCCATGAGCTGCATAAGGTCATCGTTTGGCCCCGCGGCATCTTTATTACCGGGAAATTCGACCAGAATAAACGGGACGTGCCGTATGCGACGCTAGCCCAGGCTTTCCATGCGTTTTTGCTCCAAATCCTCAGCAAGGGTGAAGACGAGTTGACCCACTGGCGCCATGCGATCCTCGAATCGCTAGGTGCCAATGGCCAGCTGATCGTCAACCTGATTCCTGAACTGGAGCTGGTAATCGGCAAGCAGTCGCCTGTGCCGGAACTGCCGCCTCCGGAAGCCCAGACTCGATTCGAGGCGGTGCTCCGGCGATTCGTGGGCGTGTTCGCCTGCAAAGAACATCCTTTGGCGTTGTTTCTCGACGATCTTCAATGGCTGGACCTGGCAACGCTTAAGCTGCTCGAACAATTTTTTATTCACCCGGATGTCCGGCATCTCCTGTTAATCGGTGCGTACCGGGACAATGAGGTCACTCGCTCCCATCCTTTGATCGTGACGTTGGAAGCAATCCGAAAAAGTGGAGCGATTGTCCATGAAATTTTGCTCCGGCCGCTCTCGCTTGAAGAAGTCAACCAACTCCTCGGCGATGCCTTGAAGTGCGAGGCATCGCACGCAATGCCGCTGGCAGAGGCTGTGCAGGAGAGGACCGGAGGTAACCCTTTCTTTACGATACAGTTTCTCGCCGCCCTCGCGGAAGATCATCTCCTGGACTTCGAACCTCGTGAGGCTGCTTGGCATTGGGACCTGAATCGCATCAGGGCCTTGGGCTTCACAGACAGCGTAGTGGATCTAATGATTGCCAAGCTCAGGCGATTGCCGGCCGCTGCCCAGGAAATACTCAAGCAGTTCGCCTGCCTCGGCAACAGAGTGGACATCACCGCCTTGTCGATAGTCTGCGGCAGATCAGAAAAAGAAGTGCACCTGGACCTTTGGGAAGCCGTCCGCGCGGGATTAATTCAACGTTTGGACACCTCTTACAAGTTTCTGCACGACCGCATCCAGGAAGCTGCCTATTTGCTCATTCCGAAGAAATTGCGAGCTCAGTCTCACCTCAGGATCGGACGCCTGCTGATCGCCAAAGTGACCCAGGAACAGATTGCGGAGACGATCTTCGATATCGTCAATCAGCTCAACCTGGGTCTCGCGCTCGTTTCTGCTCCTGATGAAAAAGAGCGGGTGGCAGAGCTCAACCTCAACGCCGGAAGAAGGGCTAAGGTGTCGACCGCCTATGCGTCGGCCTGCATTTATCTCTCTGCCGGCATGGAGCTACTCGGATCCAATGCCTGGAAGCGCCGGTACAAGCTCGCGTTTGATCTATGGTTGGAAAGGGCGGAGTGCGAGTACCTGAATGGAAATTTTCAAAAGACCGGAGAGCTTATCACGGAGCTGCTGTCTCGAGCTAAATCAAAACTCGATAAGGCAATTGCGTACCGTTTGAAGGTCCTTCTGCAAATGATGAGGGCGGAGTACCGGCTGGCCGTCGACACCGGGCTGGAGTGCCTGCGCCTGTTCGGTATCCAGATACCCGCTCATCCGACTCGAGAGGAGGTTCAGGTCGAGTTCGAAAAGATTTGGCTGAATCTGGGTGGCCGGTCTATCGAAAGCCTGGTCGACCTGCCGTTGATGACGGACACGGAGATGCAAGCCGCCATGCGCGTGCTTTCTGTTTTGTTCAGCCCGGCGTTTTTCACCGACAGCAACCTCTTTTACGCACTGGTTTACCAGATGGCAAATGTAAGTTTGAAGTACGGAACGACCGATGCTGCCGCGTCCGGCTATGCCGATCTGGGGTTAATATTAGGTCCCGTTTTCCACCGCTATAACGAAGGCTACAGCTTCGCTAAGCTGGCTTACAGCTTGGTAGAGAAATACGGATTTCACGGCTACAGGGCCAAGGTATACTACAATCTGGAGCAGGTTGGACTCTGGACCCAGCCCGTAAGTGCGGCGATTGATCGTATCCGGCTCGCTTTCCGCACTTGTATCGAGACGCACGACCTGGCTCATGCCTGCTATTGCTGCAACCATCTCGTAACAGACCTGCTGCTCCAAGGAGTTCATCTCGATGAGGTGTGGCGTGAAGCCCAGAGGGGACTGGAATTCGTCCGTAAAGTTGGGTTCCGCGACGTTGCCGACGTCATCGTGAGCCAACAGCGCTTTATCCTCAACCTGCGCGGGCAGACGGCGACCTTCTCCACGTTCAGCGACAACGAGTTCGATGATGAGAGCTTTGAGGCTAAATTGGCCGACCACCGCATGCCCAACATGGCCTGCTGGTATTGGATTCTCAAACTCCAAGCGCGGTTCATGTCGGGCGACTACGAGGCAGCGATTGGCGCAGCCCGCAACGCGCAGGCGCTGCTTCGGTGGTCGGAAGCCTTCATCGAATCGGTCAACTATCACTATTACCTTGCGCTGACGACCGCGGCGATCCACGAAAGGGTTGAGTCGGAAAGGCAGAGCGAAGGTCTCGAAGAGTGTAAGCAATCCCTGCAGAAACTATGTGAATGGGCAGGGAGCTGCCGGGAGACTTTTCTTGACAAATATACGCTGGTGTTGGCTGAAGTTGCTCGAATCGAAGGTAGGGATCTTGACGCCATGCGGTTGTACGAGGAGGCGATCCGGTTGGCGCAAGCCCATGGATTCGTGCAGGATGAGGGTATCGGGAACGAACTTGCTGCCCGGTTTTATAGGGACCGTGGCTATCAGACAATCGCCCACGCCTATCTCCGGAATGCACGTTATTGCTATCTTCGTTGGGGAGCACTCGGTAAAGTGCGACAGCTTGAGCACCGATACCCAGCAATCGCCGAGCAAAATCCTCCGAGTCCTGCCAGCACTATCGGAGCGCCAAGTGGGCAGCTGGACCTGGAGACGGTAACGAAGGCGTCACACGCGGTCTCTAGCGAACTACAGCTCGACAAATTGATCCAGACCCTGATGCTGATCGCCGTCGAACATGCCGGGGCCGAGAGAGGCCTTCTCATATTGTCCCACGGCGAAGAACAGCAGATTAAGGCGGAAGCCAGGACCGGGCGCAACGGGGTTGAGGTTGAACTCCGGGAAGCGTTGATCACGCCGGCCGTGTTGCCCGAGTCGCTCCTACGTTACGTGAGTCGAACCCGGGAAAGCGTGATCTTGGATGACGCTTCGAGTCAGAACCTGTTTGGGGAGGACGAGTATATTATGCAGAGCTGCCCCAGATCCGTGCTCTGCTTGCCACTGATCAAACAAACCAGGCTCATCGGAGTTCTTTATTTGGAGAACAATTTGGCGCCCCGCGTTTTCACGCCCAAGCGGCTGGCGATGCTGGAACTACTGGCTTCTCAGGCTGCGATTTCCTTGGATCACGCCCAGCTTTACGCCGGCTTGCGTAGGAGCGAGGCCTTCTTGGCCCAAGGACAAAAAATAAGCCGCACCGGTAGTTGGGGGTGGCATGTTTCGAGCGGAGAAGTCTACTGGTCAAAAGAGCATTTCCGAATCTTCGATTACGATCCGGAAACCACGAAACCCTCCTTTGTATTGTTCATGGGACGTGTTCACCCCGACGATCGTGCTCAGTTTGAACAGGTTCTCGAGCGAGCGGTCCGCGAGAAAAGCGATTTTGAACACAACTATCGGATCCTTCTTCCGGATGGGTCGATCAAGTATCTCCGCAGCGCGGGTCAGTTGTTTGTAAGCCAGTCACGGGATCTGGAATTTATCGGGACAGTCATGGACATCACCGAACTGACGCGCGCGGAGGAAATGCAAACCGCCATTGCGCGGGAGCGGGAGATGTTCGCTCACGAGCGTGCAACGCAGTTGGCGAGAGCAAACCAGGCGCTTCGGGAATGCGTTGACGCACTCGCTTATGTGCCCGAACTGGATGACTTCCTCGGGCAAGTAATGGTTGCTATCACAAACCAGCTCGGCGGAGTCTCTTCTACTCTGCGCCTGTGTAACGTCGATACGAACATTCTGAGCCTCGAACTTGTCTTCCAGGATGGCCGGGTCATGTCACCTGACGATGCGAAATACCCTGAGCCGTTGAGATCCTTCTCTCTGGCGGACCTCGGTTTCCTATCGTTACACGAACCATTCTTTGTGCATTTGCCTGAAGTAGGCGCCTCGGCGATGCCTGACGAACTTCGTGCTTATCTGCTCGGACAGCGCATCACGACAGTCTTGGGCATTCCGTTGATTTCTCGTGGACAAGCTAATGGTGTTTTAAGTTTTCGCTTTAAAGAGGAGCGCCATTTCAGCCAGGAAGAACTTGAAATCGCCCGAGCATTAGCAACCCAAGCCTCACTCGCTATCCAGCTCACTCAACTGGCAAACACGGCGAGACATTCTGCGGTACTCCAGGAACGTAATCGACTCGCTGGGGAGATACACGATTCACTAGCTCAGAATTTTGCTGGCATTTCTATGCAGCTCACTGCCGCGGCAGGAGCAATAAAAATGAAGAGTGAGAATGCCCTTGGCCAAGTAGAGCGGGCGATCGAGTTGGCCCACTTTGGCTTATCAGAAGCGCGCCGTTCCGCTCTTAGCCTGCGATCGAATATCATTGAAGAGGCGGGACTCATTGAAGCCCTGCACCGGTTGGCAGAGCGCTCCAACATCCCAGGGCTGCTCCGCTGCAGCTTTCGGTCCAGTCGGGTTCGTGAAGAAACCCTGGCGCCACAGGTTCAACAGGACCTTCTGCGAATCGCTCAGGAGGCTATCAGCAATGCCATTCGTCACGCCCAGCCGACGGTTATCAGCGTCACCCTTCGTTGGACGCCTCCCAATCTCGTGCTGAGAATAACCGATAACGGTTCTGGATTTGATAAGGGTCGAAAGATGAGGGGGCGCGAAGGGTTCGGATTTACCAACATGCAGGAACGGGCGAAAAACCTTGGCGCCGATCTCAGCATCAGGACCAGAGCAGGCGGCGGCACCAGTGTCATTGTACGGGTAGCTTTATCGTATGACTGACCTTTCCGCGTATAGGTACGAGAGGCCGAAGCGAATCACCGGACACTGCCCTTGAAGAACGGGTCGAAGATAGCAGCATCCGCATTCTCGTAGGCTTCTCGCACTTCCTTATTGCCAGGATAACGCTTAACCGTCTCCTTAAGATGGTCTAATCGGGAGGTCGCATAGGTGGTGTTAACTTGATCGTCATAGGCTTCGATTGGTGATATTTGCATTTAGTTTGTTTCCTTATTTCGTTTGTTTTGGAAGGCTACCACTTTAATTCGATGTCCAGATTTTCTGTCACAATCTGCCAGGTTCTCTCAATTTTCGGAGGATTGCCGCGTAAAATTTTTGCCTTCGCCAATGGGATGAAACTCTGCTTTTCGGGAGCGTTTTCAGCTGTCCGTCTGCTGCCAGAGTCAATCGGCGTAAGAGCTTTGCGTTACCGGTTTCCACCGTCACCTGTTCACAGATCATCGTTCGTTCCTTAAACTGTTATTCCTGGCTGACTGCAATTTTGAACCGGCCATCGAACCGTCCAGCGTTCCATTCAATTATCAATAGTCTCACGTGGTACGCGCAGCAATTAGCAGAACTACTCTTTTCTACCGTCCTCGGTTGGATGAGTTTCGTACTATCCGAAAGAGCTAGCCTCTAGTGTACCGTCTCCTAAATCCCTTGGCTTGGGTTTCGTTGCGTTCAAAATGGGCCGCCGGCAAGGCGCGAGGAGGGCGCATATCTGAATGGATACGTAACCGACGAGCAACGCAGCCGCCCGGCCCATTTTCAACGCAACCCTCTGGGCCGTGTCCTGTTGCTGTTTTTCCGCGTTGCTCGCTCCTTACATATCAATCTATATATGCTCGTCGCTCGCGCCTTGAAAAACAGCCAACTGGACCCGGCCCAGAGGGTTGCGTTGAAAATGGGTCGGGCGGCTGCGTTGCTCGTCGGTTACGTATCCATTCAGATATGCGCCCTCCTATCGCCAGTCCGGCTCGGACCGCCTTGCCGGCGGCCCATTTTGAACGCAACGAAACTCAAGGGATTTAGGAGACGGTACACTAGTTCCGGTCGTAGGGTCACATGAGCGCTGTTCGTTGTCGGCTCATGTCATCTATCCTATTTCGTGCCTTTGCGCCTCTAGATCGCGAACCAGGTAAAGATGATGATTGTGCTGCGGCTTTGCCCCGCTATCTAATCTGAGGTTACCTTTGATAGCTAGCCCGCATCGATCACAAACCCGGGAA
>JAFAQT010000268.1 GCA_019246215.1 Verrucomicrobiota bacterium | reverse complement strand
TTACTGGGCGATCGAACAGCTTTTAGGTGTATTTCAGGTGTCAAGAAAGATCCCTAATTCGTCCGTCCATATATCCCAGATTGAGAGAAAAGAGAATATTTTGTACCTGTCCTTGAGAAACGTTTTACCCGCTCCGGATTTAACGCCCAGCATCTATTGGGATCAGGAATTTATTTTCATAACTGATGCTACTGCTAAATTTACACTTATCGTGATTACCTCCCTTCCTTGGGCGCGCGATCAGACGCCTACAGAGGCTTCAGCCTGGATCAAAACTTGGCTCGCAGGGTTGAAGGTACCGAGCGAGTAGCACTGATCTTTCAATGGTCACGGCGAATCCAGCCTCCGGCGACCGGTATCGGGAAACCGAGGTGGTTCGCGATTATTAGGTGTCCGCAACACGCACAATGCGCGTGAGACGGAACGCTAGCTTCACTAGCTGCCGAGGAAGTCTCATAAGTATCAAGTGACTATCGTAATAGTAGTCTGACACATCCCCCTATAAGGGGTGTGAGACGATACTAGTCATTTTGACCCCCCTTTTGAGAGTCTTCCCAGGTTTCATCGACTTTGGACTTGTATAAAACCTGGCCATCAAAAGCAGTCTTGAGCAGACGATAAAATGTTGCCTCACTCATTCCTGTTTCCTCTCGAACGCGTTTTCTGAAAGCGTGAGTGGCTAGACTCTTCTGCCCGAGACACTGCACCAGGTCGGCGACTCAATATGTTGGTCCTCGACCTTTGCTTGGTCGCTTCAAATCCGCGGGATCTAACTCCGGGTCGCGCACAAAGAGCGGCAGAGACCAGCGCACGACGAAAGGATCAATCCTTGGAAAACTTCGCAAGGTTGTCTCGATCGAAAGACAATCATCGCCGACCTCGTGTTTGGTCATCGTGATAATGGCGTCAGCTTCGCGCGACCAAACGCCCGAGCCGGCGCCGCGGTCGATTGAATCTTTTTGGGCCTGGTTCCCCTTAGAGTAGTATTCCGCGTGAATTTCTGGGGCGCCGGTTTCCTCGGTCAGCCGATCGAAAATCGCCATAACTTGCGCGATATCAGCTCCTTTTGGGATCGTCTACTTTGCCAAATCAAAGCAGGATTGTTATGCATGCGATCGAGATCCAGCAAAAATCCGGGAGCGCGTTGCCGACCTCAGATTCCTCACGTAGGAAGGAGTCAGGAGCTCTGCGTGGCGTTGCGAAAACGGGGGGGTTCGCATTAAATCTCTCCTTGCTAGTCACAATGGGACGTACGTACTTTGATTCAAGGTCGATACATGCCAACCTTAAAAGAAGTTGCTGAACTCGCCGGGGTATCGGTGGCAACGGCGTCCTTAGCCTTGAACCACAATGCCCGAATCAGAGAGTCCACGAGAAACAAGGTGCTGGCTTGCGCAAAGGCCGTAAATTATGTGCCGAACCGGATTGGACGTGCGCTGAAGAATGGCAAAACCGGCGCAATAGCTCTGCTGACGATGACTTCGACACGTCATGCAGACATCGTCCATGAAACTACCCTTCTCTATTACCTGCTTGAGGGAGTTCTCTCGGTCGCTGACTGGGCGCATTACACGCTGCGTTTCGATGTGAAATCCCATGAGGACCCGATGCTCCTGACCTACTTTGAAAGGATTATCGGAGAAGGAGCCTTAGATGGCATTGTCATCGCTCCTCAATTCGCGGGTGACTATCGTTTCGTTGAACTACTCCGCCGCAGCCAGTTTCCTTACGTGTTGATGCACCCCCCGCGATATGTGGATTCCGCGAACTATGTGGATATGGGCAACTACAGGGGAGGCCAGATTGTGGGGGAACTGATGAAGCGCTGCGGTTATCGTCGAATCGCATTCATAAACGGTCCCGAAACCCACGTCGATGCGATGGAGCGCGAACGGGGCCTGCTGGATTCGTTGGCGTCAGCCGGCATCATAGAATTTGTTAAACGCTACGGCGATTTTACGATTTCCAGCGGGTTTTCGGCGATGAAGAGCGTGCTCCGAGAATGTCGTCCCGAAGCGGTCTTTTGTGGGAATGATTATATGGCCGCTGGCGCACTCAAGTGTCTTCACGAATCTGGACTTCGAGTTCCCGAAGAGGTGGCCATCGTGGGGTACGATAATAATGACTTGTGCGTCGGCGTTGTGCCATCATTGACGACAGTAAATGCTCACCACGAGAGAGTTGGGAAGCTCCTTGCGAAGGGACTGTTGGCGCTCATCGATGGCAAGGTAAAATCTGTGGGTAAGACGATCGATCCTGTACTGGTCGAGCGAAAATCGCATCTCAGATGCTCGCCAACCTCCGCCGAGAGATTCAACAGCTAAGTAAAGCACCTTTCCGAGCGTCCGCCGTTACTGCCGAGTATGCGTCGGGATTCGTGCTGTTTGCGATCCCGGAAGTTGGGTTGCGGACTCTTACCGCCCCCAACACTTGGGCGAAATGTAAAACGTTTTAATTCTTAATTCCCATAGGGAAACAAATATAAGTGTCTTTTCATATTTTAATCGATTGACAAACCGCCTCGGGGAAGTACAAATCATGATTCGAAATTTCGGATTCCCCCATGAACCCTCCCGTTTCCAAGGGATTGGCACTGGATCTATTGGCATCCTTGCCGATCGTTCGAGTTCCTCTGATGCCGGATCACCAGATTAGTTTGTGGCCAGAGATCCGCTTTCCGGTATTGACCGCTCGCGAAGGCGGTCAAACGCGTCCGGGCCCGACTTGTTCAAAAAGAGAGGAGACCCCATGCTGAAAGTGGGTTGTCAGACTTATACGTGGGAGATGCTGGGAGACAAGTGGTCCGGCCAGGTGGACGACATCCTTACAGCGGTGGCTGATTCCGGCTACGAGGGTGTCGAAATTACTAACACGATGATTCGCGAGTATGCGGAGCGTCCACTCGAGTTTGGACGCGCGTTGAAAGTGCGCGAATTGACGCTGGCAGCTTTTGCCTACGCCAGCCCTCTCGGGTTTACCGATCCTGCTAACCACGCCAAAGAACTGCAAGGAGCCGAAAAGGCGATGCGGTTCCTAGCTGAGTTCCCTGGAACACCGTTAATGCTTGGCGGACCTTCCACGGCGACGCGGCAGAGCGTTGCCGAGAAAATCAGTCGAGCTGCCGAATTTTACAATGAAGTGGGACGACGTGGTAAACGCGTTGGTGTTGACGTGGCGTTTCATCCTCATTCGCACCACGGTTCAATTCTTGAGACGCGCGAGGAGTACGAACGAATCATGGAGTTGACGGACCCGGCTCTGGTTCAGTGGAATCCAGATACCGGACATATCGTGCGTGGAGGGCAGGATTTGCTCGATACCTTGCGGCGCTTTCACACCCGTATCGGTCACGTGCATCTCAAGGATGTAGACGCTCACAAAAAGTGGCAGTCTCTGGGTCAAGGCGTTTGTGGGATCCCGGCGGTGCTCACTTTTCGCGAACTGGAGGCAAAGTTCTCAGGTTGGATCGTAGCTGAGGAAGAGTCTGATTCGG
>JAFAQT010000267.1 GCA_019246215.1 Verrucomicrobiota bacterium | reverse complement strand
AAGTGTCCCATTTTACGCCTGGGACGGCCTTCCAGTTTCCCGTACAGGTGGAGCTTTGCGTAAGGGTCTTTCAAAATGGGCAGCCAATCAGGTTCCACGCCGCCTTTCCAAAGATCGCCGAGCAGGTTGACCATAACAACTGGTCTGAGAAGGTCCGGAGAGCCAAAAGGCAAACCGCATATGGCTCGTAATTGCTGTTCAAACTGGGACGTTAAACAGGCATCAATTGTATAGTGGCCCGAGTTGTGAGGGCGCGGAGCGAGCTCATTCACTAACAACTCGTTATCGCGGGTCAGAAAAAATTCCACCGCAATCAGGCCAACCACCTTGAGGTCGCCAGCAATATCCTTCGCGATGGACTGCGCGAGGCGTTGAACTCCCGGTTCAATGCGCGCCGGAACGATAGAATGGTCGAGAACATGACGGCTGTGCACATTCTCTGAGGCCGGAAACACGCAGATATCGGCTTTGGCATCCCGAGCGCAAATGACCGAGAGTTCACGAACGAAGGGGATCCATTTTTCGAGAACAGAGCGGCTTGACGCGGCTTTTGAGTAGTCAAAAAACTCGTCTGGGTTGATCATTTGCTGCCCCTTGCCGTCGTATCCAAAGTCTGCACTTTTCAGTACGGCGGGCGCACCGATTGAGCCGAGCGCGGCGTCCAGTTCTGATTGATTCGAAATAACCGCAAACGGAGCGTGCGGATAACGATGCTGGCAAAGGAAATTTTTTTCGCGCTCGCGGTTCTGGCAGATATGAAGGACCTCCCAGCGGGGATGTACCGTTTTCGATCGCGAGATTTTGTCCACAACTTCCGCAGGAATGTTTTCGAATTCGAAAGTAACCACGTCGACCGATTGAACAAATTTCTCCAGTAAATCCCAGTCTGTGTAGGAGCCATTAAATTCGCGATCCGAAACCTGGCCGGCAGGACTATCCGGTGAGGGCTCGAATGTATGAACTCTGTACCCCATTCGGCGCGCAGCGATAGCAAACATCCGGCCCAATTGCCCACCACCCAAGAGGCCGATCGTTGAGCCCGGCGGGATTACCATTTCCATAAACTTCAACCTGAAGAGAACAGGCTCTTAAGCCGTTGAACAATATTTTTTTTGGTGTTTAATCATCGAAACCATGTTGTCGGAGTGGGAAATCAAGGTTCGAAGCCGCCATTGTGCTCGGACTCAAGAAGCCTTCGGGAATGGTGCAACCATTTACACCCTTTTGTTTCGGGATCGTGCTGGATTCAGGCGTGAGGATGTTTCGGAACAAACCTGGCAGGAAATTAAGGGGAGTGTTGCCCCTTTTTCATTCTGGAAGTCAAAGTTTCAAGCACCGCCGCCCGCACCTGCGGAGCCGATGCCGAAGCAATCTGTGGAAGAACTTTTGCGCAGATTGGTCGTCGAGGATCTGCCGAAGCATCTGGACGCACGCTATGTTCTGGCGGTCCTGCTGGAACGCAAAAGAACATTGAAGCAGGTCGATATTCGTGAAAGTGCAGAGGAGAAAGTTCTGATCTACGAACACGTCGCAACCGGTGAAGTCTTCATTGTACCGGATCCGCAATTGAAATTGGATCAGCTCGATTCCGTACAGCAGCAAATCTATTCATTATTGCAACCTCGGGAAAACGTCTGAAGAAGTCGTCAGTGTCAGCGCCGGAGGGAACTGATTCGGATGCTTTTTACTGTCGGTTTTCGCGCAGCATTCCCTTGAATGGGCTTTTATTAAAGGAAAGACAGATATCTTTGCTGTTCCCGCTGACGCTGACAACTTCTCCCGATGATGCTGCCCTGGTTGGATAATGCGCGTCCGCTTTACCTCGCGCCGATGGCGGGCGTAACGGACTCGGTGTTTCGCAGGCTTTGCAAGGAACACGGAACGGATGTTTTGGTGACCGAGTTCGTCTCCGCGGACGGCATTTTGCACCGGAACCAACGCACTCAGGAGATGCTGATCTTTCGAGACGAAGAACGTCCCATAGGCGTTCAATTGTTCGGCGCGGAGCCAGAACGCCTGGCGGAGGCAGCGAAATCTGTCAGAGACTGGGTGCGGCCGGATTTTATCGACCTGAATTTCGGTTGTCCCGTCAATAAAGTTGTCTCCAAGCATGGTGGATCCGCTTTGCTAAAGGACTGTCCGCTGCTTGAACGAGTTGCGTCGGCTGTGGTAAAGGCGGTCGAGCCTCTGCCGGTCACGGCCAAGATCCGCCTCGGGTGGAGCTCGGAGACGATCAACGCCACGACGACAGCCACTATTCTGCAAGAGGCTGGGATTTCGGCGATTGCTGTTCATGGTCGCACCAAGGAACAGGGATATTCTGGAGTCGCCGACTGGGAGGCGATTGCTCAAGTGGCGGAGATAGTTTCCATCCCAGTGATCGGGAACGGAGATCTCAGGAACATCAATCAGATAGTGAGTCGGCTTGTATCGACTAAGGTGCGCGGCCTGATGATTGGTCGCGCTGCGATGACTTCCCCGTGGCTTTTTCGACGGGCGAAGCACTTTTTGCGAACCGGCGAGTTAATTGCGGAGCCCTCGATCGAAGAACGGTGGCGCCATATTCTCCGGCACTGCCGCATGGCAGTGGCCGAAGCCGATTCGGAGAGACACGCGATGACGGCAATGCGGGGACGATTGATGGCGTACTCCAAGGGCATGCCTGGTGGGTGTACTCTGCGAGCGGACCTGCAGACAGTCTCTTCGGTGACCCAAGTAGAAGCAATCTCAGAGCGTCACTTGGAAGAAGTTGCCAGTGTCAGTGCCAGTGGAGATAATTCGGAGATTATCCACCTCGGCAATGGCACACCTGCTGCGCGGAGCATGCCCTTACAGGCGGCCAATTACTAAGATAGAAATCTTACTGATCCCGCTGGCACTGAAACTTCCTAGAGCGATGTGCTTCGTTCCGCCGGAAGGATGAGGGCTGCGAATTTGCTCCCAGGACCGGTCAGCACCCAGAATCTGGTCGTTAATGTAATCGCTGCGAGAAAAAGCCCAGTTGCCAGACCAGCCCAGATTCCGACCGCCTCCGCTCTGAACACGAACGCGGCGATGTACCCTACCGGAATGGCGCAGAGCCAGTAAAAGACGAACGCCAAGATCATCGGCGTCCCCACATCAGCCAATCCTCGCAACCCGCCCATCGCGGTTACCTGTACACCGTCAGCTATTTGGAATAAACCAGCAACGAGCAATAAACTTGCGGTTAGATCGACTACAGCGGAATCGCTGTTAAAGGTATTTGCAATCGGGTGTCCCAGAGTGGCATAGACCAGCGCAAAAACCAGCATGATCAAGCCCGAGAGACAAAGTCCCCCGAAACCGATGACCCGAACTAATTCGTGAGTTCCGGCACCTACTGCCTGGCCTATCCGCACACTAACCGCTTGCGCGATGCCGAGCGGGAACATAAATGTCGTCGCAGCACATGTGATTGCGATCTGATGGGCGGCGAGTGCCGCCGTGCCGATCCACCCCATAAGGACCGCTGCGGAGGCAAAAGCGCCGACTTCGCACAGATACTGGCATCCTACTGGTAATCCGATTCTGAGGAGTGTCTGAAGTGTCGGCAGACTGAGCAAACTTGGTAACAGGACCGACAAGCCGCTTCCGGTGACGCGAACGCAATACACAAGTGTACCCGTCATTGTGGCGATTCGCGAAATCAAGGTTGCATAGCCGGCGCCCACCAATCCGAGTGCCGGGGCGCCAAGGTTACCGAAGATAAGCACCCAATTCAAAAAGACGTTCAGGGCGACTCCAAGATACATGATCAGCGCAGGTGCGAGAGGCCTTGATAAGGCTTCGCTGAAGGTCTTTGAGCTGATGAAAACAAGTGCCGGTACCAGGGACCAACTCAAGATTGCAAGAAATGGTTTTGCCAGAGTGAGGACCGCCTCGGGTTGCCGGAATACGGAGAGCCAGGGCTGGGTCAATGTCATGACCGTCGCAAGAATTACTCCGATCATTGCCGCAAGCCAGATGGAGGAGCGCAGGATTACCTGCTTGTGCTCGTCCATTCTCGCGCCGTGCGCGCGAGAGACCAGAACACCTACAGAAGTGAGTATCCCAATGCCGAAGACGAAAGCGACACTCATGAGGCAATTCGCAAAGGCGGCTGCGGCCAGCGAATCAGTTCCAACGTGTCCTACCATGATCGTATCGACCAAACCCATGAGCATCTGGCCGACTTGACCAGCCATTATCGGGCAGGCGAGCGCCAGAGTTTTAGCAAGCTCTGTCCTGAAGAGTCGTGGATCCGGCATAGACCGTTCACCAAACCAGGATTCCTGCCCCTGGCAATGGGGAATGTGTCGCGTATGGCTCGTGTTGGGCGTCCGCAGAGGCGAAGATAGTTTGTCCAACACAGACGTGGCATTGAGAAGGTCGCCACAAAGTTGATCAAGCTTGCAAGTGTCCACCTCGACACGTCGAACCCGCTAACCCGCCGAGACGCCTCTCCTCGCCGTGGTTGCTTTTTGCCGACGCAGATTCCATATTCGCGCGTGACGGGAAGCATGGAAGTAAAGTACAAAGTCGGTAACGAACGTTTGGTGAAGGTGACTGGGAGCGCTGCTGCGAAGCTTTCGCAGTTGCTAAAGCGGCAGGGTCGTCCGAGGGGCGCTCTCCGAGTTGCAGTCATCGGGGGCGGTTGTTCCGGTTTGCAGTACAAGATGGATCTGGTTGATGGTCCGGCTAACCGCGATATTCTGGTGGAGTCCAACAACGTTCGTGTCGTGGTCGATCCTAAAAGCGCGCTCTTTGTCAGCGGCTCGTTGCTCGATTACAGCGAGGACCTCCAGAAAGGAGGATTCAAGGTGACGAATCCGAACGCCGTGGCGCATTGCTCTTGCGGCGAAAGTTTTTCTGCATGATCGATTACTTCGCCCTGCTTGGTATCGAGCGAAGGCCCGCAATCAACGAAGTTTTCCTCAGGGACGCCTACGTGCGCCAGGCTGAATCACTCCAAGGGGTGCAGGTCGAAGCGAGTGGATTGTCTTTGCTGAACACAGCCTTCCGAACCATCGCGAATCCCGCGACACGAGTCCAACACTTGTTGCAGCTCCAGTTCGGGGATGCACGCGGAGGTCAGATCGGGTCCGAGCTCGGCGAACTTTTTGGAAGCGTCGCCGTCACCTTGCAAAGCGTCGACCAGGAGTTCGGGTCACTCTCAGCAGAGAGTTCAGCGCTGCTTCGCGCCTTGGCGTTCCAAAGAATGGACGCAGCACGCCAAAGGCTGCAGCAGGCAGAAAATAAGCTGTTGGCCCTGGAATGCAATCTGCTCTCGGAGCTCGGCAAGCTCGACGGGACCTGGCCGGAGAGCCCGGGTTGCTGCCGTGAGTCCCTGGCACAGATTGCGCTTCAGCTGACGTTTGTTCAGAAGTGGTTGAGCGAGGTGCGCGAGCGAAAAATTCGCCTGGAAGAACTCACTTAGGATGCGAATCGGGTAATTTAGGGGAAAATGACAACTTATGAGTGAAATTGTCGGGATTGATCTCGGAACAACGAACTCGTTGATCGGTGTGATGGACGCAGGCTTTCCAATCCTGATCGCTAACCAAGAGGGGTCCCGGCTAACGCCTTCAGTGGTTTATCTTCCGGAATCGGGCGATCCTGTGGTTGGCGCTCCTGCGGACCGGATGCGAGCGTTGTTCCCCGAGCGCACGATCTATTCCGTCAAACGGCTCATGGGACGTCGGCCGGGAGAATCAGAGAAAGAAGATTTCCCCTTTGCAGTCAAATCGCAAAGCGGACAGATGCTGTTGGAACTCGGACAACGATCTTTTAAGCCGGAGGAGATATCAAGCCTGGTACTCAAAAAGCTCAAAGCCGACGCGGAACTGAGCCTCGGAAATCCGATCGAACGAGCAGTGATTACTGTTCCCGCTTACTTCAACGATCTGCAACGCCAGGCGACAAAGCGGGCTGGGGAGTTAGCGGGATTCGCGGTCGAAAGAATGATCAATGAACCGACCGCCGCAGCCCTTGCTTACGGGCTGAACAGACTGGATGATCATTCGCGGATCGCTGTTTACGACCTCGGCGGCGGCACCTTTGACATCTCGATTCTGGAACTCAACGAGGGCGTCTTTCGCGTATTGTCCACGAACGGCAATACCCGGCTTGGCGGCGATGACATCGACCGCGAGCTTGTCCGCCTCTTAAGAGAGCGTATTATTGCACGCCATCCTGAACTTCGGCAGGAACTCGATGACAAGCTGTTCATTGCCAGAATTCGAGAAATTGGGCACGCCGCCAAGCTTCGCCTCTCGACGGAAGAGACGGTGCAAGTCGATATTCCGTTCCTGTCAGGCGATCGCAGCTTCCCTTATCACCTCACGCGCCAAGAGCTGGAAGCCATTGCCCGGCCGATCGTGCGGCGCACCCGTTCGCACTGTCTGCGATCACTTGACGATGCGAAGCTGGATCCAGCGAAGCTTGACGAAGTGATCCTGGTGGGTGGGGTGACTCGGATGCCGATCGTTCGCCAGTTTGTCGCAGAGATCTTCCAACGACTTCCCAACAACACTCAAAATCCGGACGAAGCTGTGGCCGTAGGCGCAACCATCCAGGCCGGAATGCTTTCCGGTCAGATCCAAAACGTTCTCCTGCTTGATGTGACTCCGTTATCCCTGGGTATCGAGACCTTCGGCGGGTTAATGAACGTGCTGATACCGCGGAATTCCACCATCCCATGCAAGGCCGGAGAACTCTTTACCAATGCGGTTGCGAACCAGAGTGTTGTGCAAATCGTCGTTTTGCAGGGTGAACGCGAGCTAGCAAAGGACAACTGGGAGTTGGGCCGCTTTGATCTCGAATTTGAGCCTGTTTCAAAAGGCTTCGCCAGGATTGGAGTTCAATTTGAGATCGATGCCGACGGCATCCTGCACGTGCTTGCGCGTGACACTCGGACAGGTAGACAAAGATTGATTGAACTCAGCAGCGCGGTGGACGTATCTGACGAGGCGGTGGAAAAAATGATCGCTGAATCCTTAGATCATGCCTTCGAAGATATGGCCGACCGTCTCTGGACCGAGGCAGTTCTGAAGAGCAACGAATTGCTCCCGGCGGTCCGCAGCGCGCTGACACTGGTCGGCGATCAGATCGAACTTGATGACCGGCGAAAGATTCATCGGCTGGTCAATGAAGTTGAAGTTGCGCTGAAAAGCCGCGAGCATCACCGCCTGAAAAAAGCAAACGCTGAACTGGATGAAGGTACCCAGCATCTTGCGACTTTGCTGATTGATCGCGCCATGGCAGAAGCTGCCAGACGCAAGAAGTGAGCACCCTGGCTATCCGGATCAATCGAACCGCTCATACATCCGATTTCCGCACGTGCCTCGATCAATCGATGTGAAGCAGGCGATCTTGGCTACGGTGATTAGCGTTGAAAAGCAGTCTTTGGATTCCGTCATGGTGAAGCTTCAAAGCGATTCTTTGGAAGATGCGGCTGAGATCGTCTCTACGGGCCTCAATTGTGAACAGAGCAACAAGCGTTTCGGCTCCCGTCTCGAGGTCACCTGTAAGGGTGATCCGAAAGCCGAGCCGGGTGACAAAGTGCCGGTAGTTGTCTGGGCCGTCAAACAGGCCTAGTGCAAACGGGTCGCTCACGCTCGAGCTAGCAAAAGCCGGGCTACCATTTATCTGGTCAATTCGATCTTGAATCGCGGTTTCCAGCGCTCTAGCAACGCCTGCAACTCCTGCTTACGGATAGGCTTGGTAATATACTCATCCATCCCTGCGGCCAGACACTTTTCACGATCGCCTCGCATCGCGTTGGCCGTCATGGCGATGATGTAGACGGGAGATCTTCCTCGGAAAATGGTTGAACTTTGCTCCCACATTCGTATCGCACGCGTGGCGTCAAACCCATCCAATTCCGGCATTTGGCAATCCATGAGAATGATGTCGTAAGGAACTGCCTGGTGGGCGTCCAAAGCTGCCAGACCATCCTCCGCTGTGTCGGCGCCATAGCCGAGTTTACGTAAAAGGCCCAGCGCAACGAGTTGGTTGGTGTGGTTATCCTCCGCTAAGAGAATGCGTACTTTCCCGGTTTGCACATCGACCTGGGACAATGGCAAGGGAGCGGCAGGTAACTCCGAGTTAGCGGCAATATCACGGGCCAAAGATTGACCCATTGCGCTCACCAAACAGTCAAATAGTCGCGATACTTTAACCGGCTTGACCACGTACGTGTCAATCTTGGCCTGTTTCAATTCCTCCGTGCTGCATACTTGGCCTAGAGAAGTAAGAGCGATCAGTCGAGTGCCGGCGATGGATGTGTCGGCTCTAATAGCTCGGGCGAGAGTTAATCCATCCATTCCAGGCATCTGGACATCTATTAGAGCGAGATCGTAAGGTTCGCCCTTTTGTCCCGCCAAGCGCAGCTTCTTTAATGCTTCCGAGCCGTCGGCTGCGCCAGCCGCTCGCATCCTCCAGGCCAGGATCTGATCGCAAAGGACTTGCCTGTTGGTCGCGTTGTCATCGATGACCAGCACTGTTGCGGCGGCAAAGTCGACAACGTCTGGTTTCGTTGCGTCTACGTCCAGGACCTGCTTCTCGAGCCGAGCTGTGAACCAGAAAGTGGAACTTACTCCTGCTTCGCTCTGTACTCCGATTTCTCCCTGCATCATCTCCACAAGCCTTTTCGCTATTGTGAGCCCCAGACCGGTGCCACCATATTTGCGGGTGGTAGACCCGTCTGCCTGACTGAACGCATCGAAGAGCCGTTCCTGCGCTTCGGATGTAATGCCAATGCCTGTGTCGTGGACACTGAATTTTAACACGATATCTGTTGTCGATTCGCTCTCTTTGCCCACACTGACGACCACTTCGCCCTTTTCAGTAAATTTAACCGCATTGCCAAGCAGGTTGGTGAGCACCTGCCGCAACCGTCCGGGATCTCCACGCAGCAGCGTGGGAATGCCTGTTGGGATGGAGTGAACGAGCTCGATCCCTTTGCTGAATGCGCCCATGGCTACAATGTCCACGGTGCTTTCGATCGTTTTGACGAGATCGAAGTTGATGACTTCCAGGGTCATTTTGCCCGCTTCGATTTTGGAAACGTCCAGGATATCATTAATAATTGTTAGAAGTGTTGCCGCGCTCACTCGAATGGTCTCGGCGAATTCACGTTGTTGTTCTGCTAGATTACAGTCGAGTAACAAATCGATCATCCCGATGACGCCGTTCATCGGCGTCCGGATCTCGTGACTCATCTTGGCCAGGAACTCGCTTTTGGCGCGGGCTGCCAACTCCGCGGTTTCCTTAGCCAATTTCAGGTTTTTTTCAGCCTGCTTGGTGGACGAAACGTCCCATGACATACCCTGCGTGGCGACGACATGGTTGCTCGTATCGAGAACCGCAAGCTGGATGACCCGATTCCAGCGCTCCTCACCGCTGGGATTACGCCAGATTTCCTCCCTTTCGGAAGGTCGGCGCGTTTCAATCAAATCCTTGTCAATCTCTCGGTACTTCTGTGCCAGTTCGGGAGGATCGATGTCGAAGTTGGTCTTGCCGAGGACTTCGGTGAGCGACATGCCTTTGCAATCGCAAAAGCGTTTGTTCGCAAAAATAAATCGGCCTTCCGTATCTTTCCGAAAGATCTCGACTGGGAGATTCTCTACGAGAGATTGGAGAAATACCTCCGAGCTAGTAAGTGCTTCTGCCAGGCGTTCGAGTTCCTGGTTTGCTGCCTGTTGCTCCTGCATCAGCCGCCGGGCAATCTGTCGGCCCGAATCTGCTTCAGCTTTTGCCAGTTCAATGGCGAGGACCCTGTCCCGGATTGCACGAGAGATGAACCACGCGAAGACCCAAAACAACAGCAAACAGCCGACGCCAAAAATCAGCATCTGCCGCCAGTTCGCAGCCAGGATCTGCTCCATCCGTAACGCCAGCGCGTCGGAACGGAGCTTGGACGATTCCGCAAACGCAGTCACTGCGGCGGCGATGCCATGAGAAACTAACGCGAGGTCATCCTCGAGTTCCTGATGCTCACGTTGCAGCAACAGATAGTCCTGCCTCAGACTATAAAGGCCGCCGCTCGCCGGCAAGATTCTCTGGTGCTGCTCATCCGCGGTAAAGCCCTTGCCAAAGAGGGCAATTTTTAAGTCATTCACCAAGTCAAATTGATAGTTTATCCGGTCGAGAGCCGGCCAAAGCTTGTTGTCCTTCAGGTTGGCAAGGTTGTGGATATTCTGTTCGCCATTGAACGATTCGACGATCCGGGCCAAATCGGCTAAATCGGTCTTGAATTCGCCGAGACCATGGCTCTCCTGTCGAGCTTGTTCGGTGAGAATCAGTGCCAGGTGTGCTGCTTCGTCACTTTTTGCCGAGCGCCAACGTTTATATCGAATCGCCTCTTCCAATCGCCGCCTGCCGTATTGCAATTCAGCTTCGTTGCGCAACGCAGCGAGGTAGGCCTGCACTTGAGCTTGCTGCTCTGCCAAATCGTTTACATCAATATCGTATCGGGCGCGCCAGGCGAGCGCATGCTTTTCTACTGCCGCAAGATTATTCGCCACCTGGTCTAATCTAGTTAAAGCCAGTATCGCGGACGGGTCTTCCGTCGAGTGCGTTAGTTGACGCACGGTGTTCGCCAGGTCTGTGACCGCGCCAGATTTTTCGGTGAACGGGTTGGTTTCATCGAGCGCTGCTTGAATCGCCTTCCGTGCCTCGTCCGCGCGCTCAAGGATCTCGCGGGTTGGTTGGTTCAAATGCTCCTGCTCTTCTTGGAGCCGCGCGCGGTTATCTCGGATCGATTGAAGCTGCAGGCCACTCTGACCAATCATCACGGCAACCATCACAAACCCGAGAGCACCGAGCAGCCGTACCATCCAGAAAATGGGCTGCCCTCGTTGGGCCGTTTTCACGGCGACCTTTCACCCTTGAAAAGAACTGTGAGGTCGGACCATAGAAATGACTCGAACCGGTCCGCTTTCAATACAGTGGGCCAGACGCGATGACACGCCTGATGTTCAGTGCGACTTAGATACAGCGGTTCCCCGAGGCCAAGATCAAATTTTCCCAATCCTTCCAACGCATCGACGATCGCTTCGCGGGTTGGTGGTCCTTGAATCTTCGCCAGCGCGAGCGTCACGATGCGGGCAGCAATATATCCCTCCAGATCACCATATCCCGCGGAAGCTGACGGATCCATCGCTCCAAGATCAGCCCCGTATTCGCGAACGATAGGAGCGCTATCGTCCCGTGGACACGGGACGACCTGGGTGACGATGACGTGAGCGTCGGTCTTCCCCAGCGACTCGGCAAGTGAGCCGCTGCCGACAGAGGAGACACTCAAGAACAACGGATTGAGTTCCGAAGCCCGGCACAACCTGATAAACTTTGCTGATGGCGCGTACGCGCCAAACATCATGACGGCACGCGGCGGTTTATTAGTCAACAAGAGGTTCGCGACCGCGCTCTCAACGGCGAGCGTGTTGCGCTCATACCCGATATGCAAAACCCATCTCGGATCGGCTAAGCCGTGGCGCTTCAAGGCACTTATTCCCAAGACGAATCCGGCATCACCGTAACCATCTCTTTGAGTGAAAAAGGCGATCTCCTCTGGCTTCAATCCGGCGATATCGATAAGCGCATCGAGCATGGCTGCTATCTCCTCTGCGTAACTGGCGCGAAAATTGATCACGTAGCGATCGGGCGGATCATTGCGCAAGATCGGGCCGCCCGAGAACGCAGCGAAAAGAAGTGTTTTTTCTTCCTGGACCAAAGGAACGGTGACGATTGCCGTAGGTGTGCCGACGTTGCCGATGATGGCCAGAACATTATCTTTCTCGATCAGCTGCCGCACATTGGGTCCGGTGCGAGCTGGTTCGTACCCATCATCGAGCGTAATGAGCCGCAGCTTGCGCCCGTTCACGCCCCCCTTCCGGTTCGCGCGTTGAAAGCCCGCCAGAACCCCCCGTTGCACGTCTCTGCCGAGATTTTCTGCACTGCCGGTCAGCACAGTCGACATCCCGAAGACGATTTCACCAGGAAATTCGGCTTCAGCGGCCTGCGACTGGCGGCTCTCCAGCGCGAGGAGATTGAACAGAATGGTCACCGCAACTGTCAGCCGGACAAGCCCGGTGGCAGAGTGATCAGGCCGGCGCGCTTCGCACGCGATCAGAGGCCAAAGAGAACGGCAGCAGGTCATTGGCGCAGCAGGTATTCAGATAATTACCATATTTGTAGGCAAATACTATGTATTTCGTCCTGGGCCTCGACTGAGAGGATATGTGTTTCGCGCGGTATGTGCGTCCGTGCCCAAAAAGCTTAGCCCAGGGTTTTACCCCAGGGACTCAGGCTTTGCCGCGTGGTACCCTGGCTAAACCCGGGCGAGGCTCCCAAGGGCTCTTGGGGCCGCAGGGCATTGAGGCCAGAGGCTTCCTAAATGGGCCGGCCACGGCCCCGAAAGGCCAAGAAAAAAGAAAGTATAGCCAACGCTTTGGCCTGGGTTACCTGTCAATGCTACACGGAATTCCACCATGTTTCTTGTGAGGGCGGACGCGATAAAACAGGTTACCCGGGCGGTAAACCTGGGTAAACCCTGGGCTACGTTTTCGGCCCCTGGGCCGGATACGCGGTACTAAACAAATCCTTTAGAGATTTGTGCCGTTGGCTCAGTCGTATGTCACTATAGTCGCTTTCATCACGAAAGTATTATACGGCCCGTACATCGACATGATGAAATAGAGTGTTTTCCCGTTGTCCTTCAGAAAGGAGGGGGTAAGAAATGCTCCGTACAGCTGAGGAAACTGAGCAGCGCTTGCTACCAGGTGCGGTGAACTCCAGGGTCCCGATGGGTACTCAGCTTCTCGAAGTTCGATCGAGGCTGTCTTCTCGTTTAAATAGGTGAACATCCAGCGTCCAATTTCCGGATTCCAGAGGATCGATCCCTCCCCAACCGGAGCTTCGATGATTTGGGTCGCTTCTCGCTGGTTGGCTGTCCAGCCATGATCGCCGGTAAAGTATTCCCAGGCATCCAAATTGAGAATTTTTTCTTTTCTAACTCTCGCTACCCGAGCGCTGCCGAATCTCCCGCATGGGGTGCCTATAGCGTAAACATATGCACGGTGCTCATTACCTCGGCCCGGTTCACTGGTCAGCGCCAGCATATTGAAGCTCGAATCATTTTCGCCGAACTTCAGATCGCTCTGGTTCCAAGTTTTGCCAAGGTCGTCGGAATAGGCGAATTTCGAGTAGTTACAATCCCACACACCGCCAGCGGCGCCGAACCCATGCACGGACATATAATGGAGATAGATGCGGCCTCCGACGCTCACCATTGCCGTCGGAATTTTGGTCTGTTCTCCATCGACTCCAGTGAATGGCGGCTGATGATCGCCCTCTACAACAGCGATTGCTTTACCATCAGGTCCTCGAAGCCAATCTTCCAGCACCACCCCATTTTCAGGGCTATGATCGGTCGTGGACGCGAACACGTTGGAGCGCCAATTGGGTCCGCCAACTCCTCGGCAAACATCGCCGTCGTAACCGAAGGTGTCCCCAAAAGCAAAGAAGATTCTGTCTCCGATCTCGGTCATTGTACCAAGATCGGTACCGCACACGTCTAGTGGCTTCATTTCGGTTGCCGAATCGCTCCCAGTCAGCGCTCTGAGCCTCTCGACTTGGATTTCTTTGATCTTCGGCTCTACACGTTTGCCGTCGCCAATCAGGGGATTTTCATCAGCAGACGCAGTTCCGCGTTCGATACATGGGTTTGATACTAAAAACATCATCAATAGAATCAGAGTCGATCGCTCCATATGGCCAGACACGGTAAAGGTCACCTGCGGTCGCATCGGACTATCCGAAGATGCGGCCGAAACATCGGCATAGTCAATGCAATCACCGGGGGCTCTGGTTCGGGCTCGCCACCGACGTTTTTCCCATTGTATTGGCGCCGGCCAGCGGTTAGGCTCGCCCGCGTCATAGCCGTTCCTTCAACCCCCCGTTAAAACGAAAAACCTAATCCTCGTTCCCCAGAATGAGAGCAAGCCATGAAAACTCTGCTAACTGCCATTGTGCCTCTGGCACTCCTCACGCAGACCGTGAGTATCACCCGGGCCGCAGACACCTACGAGCCCGATTGTTTCAAACCGTACAAGCCCGACACCAAAACGCTCCAGTATCCCGCGAAAAAACCTCCTTATCGTGTCGCTTTAGCGAATGGCTTCGTCGGGAACACCTGGCGCATCGAGATGATCA
>JAFAQT010000165.1 GCA_019246215.1 Verrucomicrobiota bacterium | reverse complement strand
TGATCATCTGGGTTGTGGGTATTGTGCCGGAAAAGGTTCGTGCAGAAAGGTCCTCGACGTTTTGCGTCCCCGATGGCTGAATCGCAAACACCCGGTCCGCTGCCGGGTCGATAATGGTCACACTGATGGCTCCTCCGGCCTTGTGTGCGAACGCTCGAAGCGCCGCCGGCGAGGAGGTAGCGCCAAGCAACTGAGCGAGTGGCGACTTATCGAACTTAGAAATGTCGCCAGTGTATACATAGCACCGGTTTTGGGCACGGGTGAGCGCGACGTAGAGCGTGCGTACCGATTCTGCCATGGATTCCGTACCAGCCATTCGGTCGTGGTGGTCCGGACTGGGCCTATCTTTCCGCAGATCAAGGGTGAGCTGATTATCGTTTTCCGGATCGTGAAATAATATTTCGTTGCGGATCTTCGAGTCGCCGGCCTTCCACAAGAATGGGCAAAAAACGATCGGGTATTCCAGGCCTTTGCTTTTGTGAACGGTGGTGAGCAGCACGGCGTCGTCGTCACTTTCCAGGCGCAATTGGTGCTCGTCATTCGTTCTGGCGGCGTGGCTTATCTGCTCCTGAAGCCAGTCGCAGAGCGCATTGGGCGTAAGTCGCTGGTCGGTTTCCGCACGATGAAGCAATTCTGCGATATGCAGGAAATTGGTCAGGATACGTTCGCCTCCGGGGTATTGGATCACGCGCTGGCGCACGTTTTGATCGACGAACGCATATCGGAATAGGGCGATAAAGCAGGATTCTTCCCACTTGCTGCGGTAGACGAGAAACTTCTCGAGCCAGTGTTGCCACTGCGCCTCGACTGTATCTAAGGACAGTATCTCGGCCGCGTTCAGACCGACCAAGCTGGTGGAGAGCGCTGTTCTCAAGAGGATATCGCGCCCCGGTTCCAGCACAGCCTGGAGAAACCGCAGCAGTTCGCGAGCTTCATTCGTTTTAAAGACGCTCTCTTCTGATTGCAGCACACTCTTAATGCCGCCCGCGCGAAGCAGTTTCTGCAGATTCGCTGCCTGAGCGTTGCTTCGGACGAGGACTGCCATGTCGCTGAATCTTAACGGCCGGTTGGCAAGCTTTGAGCCGCTGGCCTGCAAGCGGGCAATGTCCGCCAGGACTGCATCACTGATCTGTAACTCGGCTTCGGTCTGGTTGTACGGCTTCTCGGCATCTCTCAACAACCGGAATCGAAATGGACCGACCGGAGTTGGCTCAACGAGTTCAGCAAAACCTTGGCGGATCTTTTTTGGTGGGTGTACTGGCCGATACTCGATTCCTTCGAGTAGAAACGGCCGCTCGACGTTCGTGAAGAGCGCGTTGACTGCATCCAGTAGCGGCTTTTCGGAACGAAAATTGGTGTCTAGCGTAAATCCGCGCGATGCCTGGCTGGCCGCCCGCAAGTAAGTGTACACGTCGGCGCCCCGAAACGCGTATATGGCTTGCTTCGGGTCGCCGACGAAAAACAGGTAATGTTGTCCGCTAGAGAATATTCTGCGGAAGATTTCATATTGGACCGGGTCTGTATCCTGGAATTCGTCGATCAGCGCGGCGCGATATTGCGCACCGAGCGCTTTGGCGAGTGTTTGCCC
The DNA here is from genome assembly GCA_019246215.1 of Verrucomicrobiota bacterium. Classification (GTDB taxonomy): domain Bacteria; phylum Verrucomicrobiota; class Verrucomicrobiia; order Chthoniobacterales; family JAFAMB01; genus JAFAMB01. The sequence goes on along the minus strand of JAFAQT010000165.1, from coordinate 4,724 downwards.
GGCCTCTCCCCTGAGAGCATCGCGCAAGCGGGTGAGCAGATCGTCATAAGTCAAGACATTCAAGCGGGCCTTGCGCCTTGGGATTTCGTGCTGGGCGAAGGCAATGAATTCATGGTCGAGTTGATGAAAATAGCGTGTGGTTAGCTCGCGAAATTCTTCGCAGAGATCGAAAAAAGGATGTCTTGGCGCGGTCCGATTCAGTTTCGTGCATCGCTCAATTTCTGATCTCGATGCCCGCTCTATCGCGGACAGGAACTCTGGATTGGCCTGTCGAAAATTGGTGCACCCTGCGTTGAGGTCGGCTTCAATCTTGGGGATTTTGTCGAATGAGAAGTTCGACTGGATCTGGTCGCGAGAAAGGTTCTGGTCTGTGCTAATTATACGGCTAACGGCAGCGGCGCTTTTGCTCCATTTCGCTGCAACCTCAACCAACTTTGTTTCAATCTCTCTTCCAATTTCGGCGGCTGACTCCTGCTCTAGAGGAGGGATTATTCTCAGGTCTGGATGGTTGAGCGTCTGCCAGAGCAGCTGAGTCCAAGCAGTGGGCGCTCGGCCATGCGCCATTGCCAGCCGCGGAAGAAATGCCGGCCCCGAGTAAAAATGCCGACGCCAAAAGTCTTCCGCCGTTTCCTCAAAGATCGGCGCAGGATCAGGGAGCAACTCCGTATCAAACAATATGCCGCTCTCGAAGGCGTAGTCGCGCAGCACCCGCTGACAGAAGGCGTGAATCGTAAAAATTCGCGCGTCATCGAAGTTCTGGATCGCCAGATCGAGGTCGCAGATGCCTTGCGGAATGTCGTTGAATTTCAGATGCTTGGCTACGACATCATCGTCCGGCTGTCGGAGGCGCAAGCCGTCGAGAGCGTTGCGCAAGCGTTTGCGCACGCGATCGCGCAGTTCCTCCGTCGCAGCCACCGTGTAGGTCACGGTGAGGATCTGTTCGATGGGGATGCGCAGCTCAAGGATAAGCCGTAAGATAATGCCGGCAATGGTGAACGTTTTTCCCGTGCCTGCGCTCGCCTCGATGAGTGTCACGCCCTTTGCGAGCCCCGTATTCTCAATCTGGAAAGGCTGAAGCGTTTTCATCGATTGACGATTGAGCTTCGAAGCATCGGCCCGAAAACTTCCAGCGCGAGCTCCGTAAACTCCTCGTTCAAGGGGTCCCGATCGGGGAAGCAAAAAGCATAATATCTGTCGCTCTTCTCAGCCCCTTCGGTCCATTTTGAGCCATTCCAGACCTGGCGCGCTTTCTTTGACGGCGAAGACCTCGAGTTTTTCGAGGGAGCAAGCTGCGCCTCTGCGTATTTGAGCGAGCTTTCCGGGAAGAACGGCAATGCGCGACAAAGTCCGCGCCAGTAGATCTCCAGAAGCTGTGCAATCGTAAATTTGGCATTTTTGATGGGTGCAAATCTCATCACCTCATCGGTGCCGATGAGCACTGTTCCGTGGGCTGTGCCAGGATCTGCAGCGCAGAGGATCAGATGATTGATCCAAGCTCGCAGCCGGTCTTTTGCTTTGAGCGATGCACAACGGAACCGGACGATCCGATCCCCGTAGACCGATTCGATTTGTCCCGTGAGCGAAAATGCCTCGATCGATAAATCGACCGGTAACGGCTCGGCCGGCCCTTGACCAAACAATTCGGGTTCGACCTTATTGGCAAAATCCTGTGCGGCGCTGCGCAATGTTTCGAAATACGCGGCACCGACTTCGCCCAATGGCAACACTCCACGCGCGGCGAACTCCCCTGCAGTCACTTCCCTTTGTTCAAGAGCGTGAGTCACGAGGTTCTGTTTCAGCCGGTAACAGTCCAGTGCGCTTAGTTCAAAAGGTTCGCTGTCTTCCAGTCTATCCTCCTGTTGATCGAGACGGAGTCGCAGCCGGCGTCGGATAAAATACCTCGCGGGGTTGTCAAAAAATTCCATGAGACTTTTCAGCTCGACTCGGCGTGCTTCTTCGCCAGGCGCGGGAAGCGCGTCAGCGAAAAAATCGGGCAGGGGATGATTCGAGTTGGCGCGAAGGCTGCGGCTTGCTGCCGCGTTCGCTTCCGAGTAGCTGAACATTCCTTTGCTTTTCCCGTCGAAGTACCATGGACTGAAGGCGTGCAACCGGTGCTCGGTGATAATCCATTCGCACGCGTTTTGCTGATTGGGAAATGCGAATGCTTGATCAAGGTATTCCAGTAATTCGCTGACCAGAACCGATGGCGGGATGGCCGCATTGTCGATCGCCGATCGTCCGACGTAGCTGAGATATAAGCGTTCCCGAGCTGAGATCAGGGCTTCGAGGAAAATGTACTTGTCGTCCTCTCGCGTAGAACGATCGCCGCATGCCCGGTGAGGCGCCATCCGATCAAAGGCGGGTGCCTGTGATGGCCGAGGAAAATCCTGATCTCCCATTCCAAGAAGGCAAATGATGCGAGCCGGTATGCTGCGCATCGGTTGGAGCGCGCAAAACGTCACGCCGCCGGCCAGAAAACCGCCGCGCTGTTCACCCTGATCGAGCAACTGCTGGAGGTGATAATGGATGACGCGGAACTCCACCATTTGATCTCCGCCGGCCAATTCGGCGCTCCGGCCCAACTGATCCAGAGCCAGCCGGATCACGCGCAGATCCCTGATTTCTTCGTCCGTATCGCCGAGAAAAAACTGTTCGATCACTGCGCCCAACGCCATCGGCCACTCGGAGAGCGCGCGAGCGGCAGGCAGCTCCACCACGAGCTTAAACAAGGCTTCGAAAGCCGTGACAAAACGTCCGAGAACCTCGGCGCCGCTGCCTTCCACTTCATCGTAAGGCACGATGCCTTCGAACATTGTTTCATTGTGGCCAGCCATCGCGTATCCCAGAAGCCATCGCTGGATCCCGGCTCGCCAGGTATTGGCGTCCAGTTCCGGCAACTGAAGCGCCTTTCGGTGGTCGGCGTCGATTCCCCAACGGATTCCGCTCTCGGTAATCCACTGCTGAATCATTGTCAGCTCTTCGTCTCTAAATGCGAATCGCCGACGAATCGAGACTCTGTCCAGGAGCGAGAACATCTCTGAAGCTGTGCAGCGGCTGCCGGGCAATGCGAGCAGAGAAAGAAAGGTATCGACGGTAGCGCTGGTGTTGCTAGGCAGCCGGTCTGCCACACTGAACGGAATGGATTGTCGGTTAACCTCTGGATATTCGAATACGGCGTGGATGAGCGGCCCGTATTTCTCGATATCCGGAGTCATCACAATGATATCGCGCGGTTTCAGCGTCGGGTCCTGTTCAAAGCGTTCAAGCAGGTGATCATAAAGCACCTCAATCTCTCTCATCGGCGAATGACAGCAGTGGACCTGGATTGAGCCGTCGCTTGCGATGACCTTCGCTTTCGGAATCTCGCCCTTACCGCGATTACGCGCGTAAAATATCTCCCTCTGCAGTATGTGCAGCATACCCTTGCCGTCCGGCTCAACGAATTGCTCAGGCTGTTCCTGCATGACAAAGCCGGCTCGTTCATCGAGCTCAAGCCGCAATTCCGTGAAGTCGCGATTCAATTTGCCGAGTGAGGTCAGGAGAGGATTGCCGGTTGGCAGATCGTCTCCTGAAACTGTCACGCCGCGCCCAGCGAGCTTATGCAGGAATTTCGCCTTCATTTTTGGCGATACGTCCTGTCCGTGGTACTCCTGCGACGGTTCGAGTAAGAAAAGGTTCACCTGGCAATGCCGTGAAAGTTCGATAAAGACGCGTAGATACAAAGGTGGCAGAGAGGATAAGCCAAAGATTGAGACGCGCGTGGGAAGGCTGTTCTCTGGCGGCAGCGAAGTCATCTTTACGGTGAGCGTCTCGTGCATCCTGGCGAGGTGCAGCGGTCCGTCCGTTCTGGCGAGCGCTCTCCATAAAATCGCCTGCCAATCGTTCTCTTGGGAGTCGCGTTCCCAGCGCATCAGCATCTCGGGCCGATACACGAGATATTGATCAAAGAGACGAGCGATTTTTTCCGACAATTGGAATGTTTTCAGCCCATCCTGGTCATCCAGATAATTCTTTACCGGAGCGAATTCCTTCTGCACCACGAGGTCAGGCAAGATTCGGCTTATTTTCCAGGTCATCGTCTGGACGGTGAATTCCTCCTCGGGCGCCATCTCAGAACAAAAAGCACGCAAGGTTCGCCCAATGAACCTACCCGGAAAGGGGAACTCGTAATTCATGCAAATTTTTGAGATCTGCGCGATCTGGAGCGAAAGCCAGCGCGCCATCCCCCGGCTCTGCACCACGATCACCTCCGGATCCAGGGGAGAGCTCAGAGGCGCAGCTGTTGCGGCGACAAGCTGATGTGCCAACTGCTCTAGACGATTGCTGGTGTAAAGTTTCATCATGTGAAAAGTCCCGGGCTATTCTCGGCTCGCATCTTCATTGCCGCTTATGGTGGGGATTGAGCAATTTCGGGTATTTCAACAGCTAAGACAATTTGCTAATACTGCCTCGCGCTGCTTGAGAAAAACTCACCGTATGATTCTCATCTGGTCAGCGGCGACAAGAAGAGCCGATAGGTCAAATCTCCTCGGGATCTTTTGTGTTTTCCGATGCCCCCGGCGGGATGATCTGCTTGCTTCGAGTTCCTCAAGCGGTCCTGGAGCCCACCAGGTGCCATACCGCACAGTGTTCGAGTGAACACTCAACTTACAACACTGCTGACGTGTCGTCGATGCTCCCAGGTGCTGCTAGCTCAGCTAAACTTCGCGTCGTATTAGCCGTAC
>JAFAQT010000429.1 GCA_019246215.1 Verrucomicrobiota bacterium | reverse complement strand
GATGCCTCGGCAGGCCGACTGGCCGGAAGCTCTCCGGATTCCGGCAGTAAATCCGGTGCAGGATTTGACGGAGCAGTTTCAAGCGTTGGAAGAGCGGGCTCCTCCATTTCGCTGGCGTTCGAGCTCGGAGTTGGCGATTGCGATGGCGAATCCTCAGCCCTGACGGCCCCCAATGTTGATAGCAGAACGAAAGAGATGATTGCCTGCCATTTCATGGCGTCTGGATTTAAATGGTGGCAGCATATTGCCGGATTTGTTCGCAGACCGCAAGACACGGATCGACATACGTACCGGGGAATTCGCGTCAGGGCAGCACCGACTCCGGCCATTTTTTCGGTAACGTGGCAAAATGTCACGAAATCGCGCTAGCCGCCTTTGCGGAAGGCGACGTTCTAAGCAATTTGCAAATACAAGGATTGGCTGAACCAGGATCGATACTACAGGATTACGAAAGCTGCATCACGGACCTCTTCGCGCCCGAGGACGATGCCCTTAAGTCCGCGCGGCCGGAGATGTTGCGGGCGCAATGCCCGAGTTTAACGTTGCCGCCACGCGAGCGTAAAGTGCTGCATGTCCTGGCTCGGGTCATTGGCGATAGCAGAGTTGGCCTTAGGGTCCTATTCGGCGTATGGGTAATGCTAGTGGGAAATCGATTGGCCTTTTTCGGTACTGAAGGCTAGCTCCCGGGTTGAAGAAGGGAGGGTTCCGTGTCTTCAAACACGTCTAGCGCGCGAGTTTTGGTAGCCAGATTGTAGAAACGCTCGTCTTCCAACGCGAACGTGAGGAACATGTCGCCAGCCCCGAGCCAAAGGATCAGGGCACAGAAACAAACACCAGGGGCACAGAAGCCAGTAGCCAGCAGCGTCGGCATGACTTTGAATCCGCAAATGGCGGCGCCGACGATGATCAGCAGAGCACCGGCCCGTTCGAGTAAGAACAACTGCAGCCTGGAGTCACGAATCTTGTGCATCAATAAGAGGTAAAACGCTTTTCGGGTGCTGATCAGATAACCGAGAGGGCCGGTTTCGTAGGCGGAGATGAACATTCTGTGCGGCATAATAACTGGTATTCAAAATGAGAAAGACAGGCGTTCCACAAACTGCCGTGCTTTCCATATGGTTTATTATTACCATAATTTTAAGGGGTGGCAAGCCCTTTTCGGAGGTTGCAAAAGAGCCTCTGGTAACCGGCCAAGGCTATCTCGAGACTCATTTTCCGCAGGTCCAATAACCAGTTGCCGTCGAACGTCAACCCCCCGCATCGCACTCCCCACGCGCAGGCAGGAAGAGACCAGCTGACGCGTGACGCCCCTTGATTAGGTAGAATATGGAAGCAGGTTTTTAACTGCCCGCATCGATCGAATTTAAATCGGGAAGCTGAATTTCCCCGCGGATTTGGAGAACGAATGGCGTGCCCCGAGGAACGAAGATTGGGCAACCGGTTCGCGTAATCGCTTTTCTTTGAAAAGGTTCATCTTCGTTCGATGCCTTTTGACCTAAAATCCCAGGCAAACCTGCCGGCCTGTCCAAGAGCTGAGCCCGAACTTTCAATTCGATTCCGTCGGCAAAAATCGACCATAGTCCGTCGGATTTCAATCTTCCATTCTCCGGGTCGAGTATTCCCGAACCGATCACTCTGCTCCCTGCCATAATAAGGATTTTCCCGCTCGACGATACCACTTCCGGTGTGACAACCCCGTCTATAATAACGGCCCTTCCAAGCGCATTCCTGATGGCAACGCTTGTTCTGCACGGAATGGTCAATGTTGTAGGTGCGGCCTGTCCCGGTGGATCCGCGCGAATCGACAGCATTGTGGCACGAGCCCTGAGGGGAGTTTGCGCCTCTGCCGCAATCAGCGTCTGCTTCGTTTCCAGCTCCGCTACGTGCCTGAGCCCAGGTGAATTCAGTGGTTCAAGGACGAAACATTGAGGAGACCAGAACCCTTTTGGATTATGAACAACAGCGATTGCCTCACCGACAACACGCGGTCGGGTGGTGGAAGTCTGCTCCTCTCTGGACGGTGGCGCCAGAACTGACGCGCTCGCGACCTTGTTAATCTCGTGATGGTCGGAAGGCACTTCCAGATATGCATGACGAGCCCAACACATCATTACCACAACGGCTGCGCCCCAATACAATAAAGGCAGCCAAGATGAAGCTAATATCGACCTGATCATTGGTCCTTCGGCGTTGAATGAACCATGAAACTACTCATCGGAGGCATCTTGCTGCGGATCTGGTGCTCGAGGCCCCCTATCGACGCACCAGGCACGATCTGTTATCACGGCTGCGAACTGTAAATGTTGTCTAACGCCTGCGCGGTCGCCACGAGCCGTTCACGGAGGCCCGGAGGAAGGTTTTTGCCTTCGTGTTCAGCCACTATAAAAACATTCCCAACCATCGAGAGGCTGATCTGTCGTGCGTGAACCCAAAATGTGGCAAACTTCGACGGGCCTCCTTCGATGTTCTGAGTAAAGGTCAATAAATGTTTCACAAACTCAGGAGTGAGACTGAGGAGCGTTTCGCTGATCGCCCCATTTAGCCTGCCTCCCAGCGCGCCGCCATCAGATAGCATGATGAATACGCCTGTGACTCGAGGAAGTTGCAAAATAAGGTCTGCCACCCTCGATGCGTCGAGCGGTTCGTCCGTGAGGTAGAGCTCCTGAAGGTAAAAATGGCCTTCGCGGCGAATATTGTCATCCCGGCTCTTTCGGGCGTAAGATGCGGCCCGAGAGTTCCCGGAAGTCACATTGCGCGGCTCAAGCTCTTTACTCGGCGATTGAAGTTGCTTTGCACGATTAGCGCCAGCTTCAGGGCCGCGGCGGCTTCCGTCGGAGCCGCAAGCTTTGGCATTTTCTTCAATTTCCTCATTGAGCGTCACCGGAATTATACTCGACTCGTTAACCGTGGATTTCTCCTCCTCCGACTGCACTTCGTCGGAATCGGTGTTCCTGCCCGTGGCAGTATTTTTTTCCTGCATCCCTTCTTTGGAGGCACTTCCTGTCACCTGTTCCTCGCCGGTACGCTGTTCTCCCTCTTTCAAAGCTGCTTTCGACCCCAGCTCCGACGACACAGATAACTTGTAGGTTGCCATTGGTCGAACCTCCGGCCGATCGACTTGCTTGTCCCTAAATCTAGCTTCGTCCTCGCGAGCGAGCTGGCCAAACGGCGTATCGAAATCTTCGACCGCCGCCCTTTCCTCCGAAGATATTCCAGCGAATATATCCTTGAGCTGCATGACAACGACCTGAAGAGGAATATTGTATTCAGCTCCCGGATTCGGAGTTCTCTCGAACAAACTGGGGTAAAGCTCCTGAAGCGCTGCTGCCTTTATGCGTGTTCGTCCTTCGAGAATGCCTAGTATCTTATCCGCTTTGATGCTGATTACCCCGCCGACGTTGCCCCAAACAAGGGTCGGCGGCAATTGGCCGTCCAACAATTCCCCTTCGCGAATAAGCACATCCTTCTGGTATAAAGAATCGCTCCTGTCATCACTGGCGTTCGCAGCCGCTGGAACTTCGCCTTTTCGCTTGAACAATCTTTGGAAGTCCATCTCGATAAAGTCTGCAGTCTAAGCAATACTTTTGGCGAAACGCAATCTGTTTCCCTTAAGTGTTACGTTTTATAAAATCAGTTATTGACGTGGAGTGACGGAATCTCCGGATCGCCGGATCAGGAGCTGAGAGCTTTCATTTCGCGATACAGGTCAGCTTTGTCCTCGAAACCGATGCCGGCCAATACAGGGATGGTGATGTAGCCGCCCTGAACCTCGACGGGCGTCCGGAAGGCCTCCGGTAGGGTGGAAAAGGCCGGGCTAGGACTCATTACCCCCGAGACTGAGTCGGCAGCGAAGTTGAGCGACAAAGAGCAGGTCATCCTAGAAAAATCGATGTGCGCGTTGGCAATTGCAGAAATATCGTTGGCCACCCTCAGAACCAGGCCTGCGCGCTTCAAGATCGACAAGCCATGCCATGACTTGGAGAGACCTAATTTGCTCCATGTCAGCTCCCTCTAGCCAAAGGCGGCTCGTTAAAATGGCTTTTCCGCAGAGCTGCCCCCAGGTAATATCCTGTGTCTGTGCGAAAAAGATTCTCCGGTAGTCTCTCCGTGCTTTTTCTTGCCATGGTCTCTCTGGCTAACTGCGCTGAAGCCGTATTTTCTCTGAATGAAGAGACCGTTTTCGTTCTGTCGCCGAAGGGCCTTCTGGAGTTGGATTTGGCGACCAAAACAGTTCACGCGCTTCAAACTCCAACGAAATATAACCCTGATACGGACTCGGGTGTCACCCTTTCAAATGCCGGGTACCTTCTCTTCGCAGGGAATGACCGAATCTCCGCCTATGATCCCGGGAAAAAGAATTGGGCAACTGTATGCCGGGCTCCGGGCGAGACGATGTGCACCGATGTTGCGTACAACCCGGTTGACGGCTCGATCGTGTTCCAGACCTCGAACAGGAAAGGCGTTCTTGAGTATTGGCTGTTGCCAAAAGGAGCCATCAAACCTCTGCAACTTAGACTGCGTCGTATCGAATATCTTGCCGGGTTTACGTTTGATGCCGAAGGACGACTTTATTTTGGGTATGCAGGGGATCTTTGGACCGGAATGGTCTGCAGCATTCCGGAAGATAAAGAGAACGGCAATTGGATCTGTGGAATTCGGGTTGGGCCACTTGCCGATCTGGAAACGAGTTTCAGCACGCCGACGAACCAGGGAGTGCGGTCAACTGCCCGGGCCAAAGAGACGATCTACGTTCACCTGCTTCGTCTCGGCGGCAGCGGCTGGGGAAAGATCGCGTCCTTGAGCGCGCCCGCGATCAATTTCACAGACGGGGAGCCTCAAGATGATACGCTCGAAAAGCGATTCGCGCTCTATCAGGACGAATTGAAATCTATTCGATTGCTGGGCGAAAATGGCTCCTATGGTTTTCTTTGCTCCAGTCGATCAGGTAAACGTGTCTTTTACCGCGCGGCAGAACCTGATACGGAAAAGATGAAGATCTGGCTGGTGAACGATGGGAAGCGCGAAGAAGTAGGCGATGACAGTCTCTTAGGGTTGGGGCAATAAGATAGGGCCTGAGCCGAGCCGCCCGCACTACCCAGTCAAAAATGCCTGTGCAAAACGCGCTCGACTGGCCGTGAAATAGCAGCACTTCATCGCGGCAGTCAAATTGAGCGACTCTCTTTTCGGAGAGCAAAAACAGGTTTGAAAAATAACGATCCAGTCTATCTCGTTCGCTGGATGTCTCGTTCCGCATTTATGCTCGGGAAAAGCACCTGTAAATTGCTCGACAAGCAAAGTTGTTCACCGGCTTTCAAGAAAGCCGGTCACTCGCACAATTTCCCAGGATGACTGTTTCAGTCAGCGCTTGTCCTCGCCGAGGTCGCAGTATTTTTTTGGCATCGTGATCGACTCGCTTGAATTTGGCGTGCCTCATCAGTTACCTATGGAGAAGTCCAAGAAAACTTCTCGCCCAGCAACGTTGCCTAGGAAAAATCATGGCTAGACCAGTCACTTTGTTCACCGGCCAGTGGGCCGATCTGTCACTGAAAGATCTCGCTCCGCTGGCAAAAAAAATGGGTTTTGACGGGCTCGAACTCGCCTGTTGGGGCGATCACTTTGACGTCGAAACTGCAGCGCAATCCAAAGAATATTGCAAAGATCGATGGAAGCTTCTTTCGGCCAACGGTCTGACCGCATTCGCGATCTCCAATCATCTGGTCGGTCAGGCTATTTGCGACAATATTGATGAACGGCACCAGGCGATCGTGCCGCCGCAAATCTGGAAGGACGGGGACCCCGAAGGCGTCCGGCAACGCGCTGCAGAACAGATGAAAAAAGCGGCTCAGGCAGCGCGAAATTTTATCGAAGCAAAACCCGCTCCGGGCTTGGAATTTCCGCCGGTGGTGGCCGGTTTTTCCGGATCGAGTGTCTGGCACGCCTGTTACGCTTTTCCGCCGACAAGTCAGGATTTCATCCAGAAAGGATTCGACGACTTTGCCAAACGATTTGGGCCGATTCTTGATGCCTTCGATGAGTTTGGTGTGAACTTCGCGCTGGAGGTGCACCCGACCGAGATTGCGTTTGATATCGCCTCGGCACATCGCGCTCTGGAAGCAGTAAAGAATCACCGCCGGTTCGGTTTTAACTACGATCCGTCCCATCTCGGTTACCAAGGAGTCAGTTACGTTAAATTCCTACGCGAGTTCAGCGACCGAATCTTCCACGCACACATGAAAGATGTCTGGTGGGGGCACGGCACCGGCGAAGTTGGCGTGTTTGGCGGTCACACAAGCTTTGGAGACCATCGGCGATATTGGGATTTTCGTTCAATCGGACATGGAGATATCCAATTTGAAGAGATAATCGTAGCGTTGAACGATATCGGCTATCACGGCCCGTTATCGATCGAATGGGAAGACGTTCGGATGGATCGTATTCATGGGGCAAGCGAATCGTGCCGAAATGTGCGCTCCTACGATTTTGTTCCGAGCGGAGTTGCTTTCGACGCCGCTTTTGAGCGAGAAAAACCTTAACACTGGCTGCCGGGAAATAACCAGCCTGTAACAAGTTGTTGATCGGCTCAGAATCGATTCGGAGTGAGCCATTGGGCCACATCAACAGCTGTCGGAGCTGCCTCAGCCGTAAGCTTCGAGTACCTTTTTAAGCCTCATCCTAATAGGGCGGTCTGAACGGAGCGTCATTGCGGGGTTGGGACGGATCTGCTGTCCAAGAAGAAGCTCGAAATCCCAGTCTCGAACCAGCACAGCCAGGACGAGTGCCATCTCCATCCAGGCAAACCCCTCGCCAATACATTGCCTGGGACCACCACCGAACGGAAAAAAGGCAAAGCGCGGCAAGCACGCCCGGAACTCCGCCGTCCAGCGCTCCGGACGAAAATCCAGCGGCGTCTCGTAATACCTTTTCGATCGCTGCATAGTCCAAGGGCTGACCAAAAGGACAGCGCCTTTCGGAATGCGGATGCCGGCGAGTCGATGATCCTCTACCGCGCGTCGCCCGATCACGTACGCTGGGGGATAAAGCCTCAAGGATTCACGAATGACCTGATCCAGAAATTTCAGCTGCTCCAGATGGCCCACGCCCGGTCGGTCGCGACCAATCACAGATTCGATTTCAGCTCGAAGCTTTAGCCCGACACCCTTGTGAGTCGCCAGTAAAAACAGCGTCCAAGAAAGTCCGTTCGCAGTTGTCTCGTGCCCCGCCAAAAAAAGGGTCATCGCTTCGTCGCGCAATTGTGCATCGGACATTCCGCAACCCGTTTCGCTGTCCTGAGCCGAAAAGAGCAGGGATAATAAATCGTTTTGGCGCGGCGGTCCGCTACGCCGGGCGTCGATCATTCTGAGAACAATGTCGTTGAGTGAACGCCGAGCAGCGAACGCGTCTTGAACTTTAGGGTGGCCCAGTAAGCGGTAGAGCGGCCCAAGGGGACTCACAAAATAAAAAAAAGATTCCATCACCTTGTTGACAAGGCTGCCGATCCGACGGGTATCGGACTCCACGTCCGTTCCGAACAAGCATTCGCCAACAATCATGAGGGTCAAACTGATAATCTGTTCGCTCATGTTGACCAGCATGCCGTCCTTCCAACCGCTGCAAAGCTTCATCGTACGGTCCACCATGATGTCAGCATAATTTTGCAGGTATTTGTGCTGAAAAACCGGCTGGACGATTCTTCGCTGGCGCCGATGCGCTTCTCCCTCGCTTGTCAGCAGACCTTCCCCGAGAAGAATCTTGGCGCGCTCCAAGCCTCTGCCCTTTTTAAAGCGCCGATGATTCAAGACCAGGACATCCTTGATGAGTTCGGGATCGTTGACGAGATACACTCTCTCCCCTGCGAATTTAAAGAAGGCGACCGGACAGTTCGATTGCGCCAGTTCCTCCAGAAACTCGAGTCGACGTTTGAAAAATTTGAGAAAGAACCCCGTGGGAAATGAAGGTCCCGGAGCAAACAATTTCAGGTGAGGTTCCATTCGGTCCGCCAATTTTTGAGTTCGACTTAATAATCTTCTCATCTAAAAAAGACCCAATCCAGTGCAACGCCATGGGGACGATTCGTTTGGCTGGCTGAGGAGGAGCCAAACCACGGCGGTGGAACACTGGACTTCTTCGCAAAACAATCGCAATCGTGAAGGGACCATGAGGAGAAGTGTGTGATGCTGCGAGATTTTCAATCGTTTTGGCCGATTCAGCCACCAGGGTTGTATCTAGTTCTGGTCAGTTTCGTATTTTATTTGATAGGTTTGGTGCTCGGCCGATGGCTGAAGCGTCGCGTCAACGTCGAGTTGGGCTGGACTTCCCACCTCTT
>JAFAQT010000409.1 GCA_019246215.1 Verrucomicrobiota bacterium | reverse complement strand
ATATCGACCGCGACGTCGGCGGAGCACGGCGGAAACATGGATTATGCAGGCTTCGTATCCGGCACCACCGCCTTCTTTCCGATCTTTGTCTCAGGAGGACTTCTCCACGTCGGCGACGGTCACGCGACCCAGGGAGACGGCGAGATCGTTGGCAATGGCATCGAAATCTCGATGGAGGTCCAATTCACTGTACGGCTGATCAAGGGAAAGCTAATTGGTTGGCCGCGCGGCGAGAACGCCGAGTATATCTTTTCTGTCGGCAATGCCCGACCGCTCGATCAGGCGGTCCAGCACGCCACGACCGAGATGTTGCGCTGGCTCAAGGAGGATTATGGGTTGGACGTAATCAGCGCGAGCCTGCTACTTGGACAATGCGTCAAGTACGACATCGGCAACGTCTTCGACCCAGCATATACCATGGTCTGCAAAGTGCCGAAGGCGCTGCTTTAGGAAGTTGTCAGTGCCAGTGTCAGCGGGCGCGGATTGCTCTGGCTTTGTTTCAGGCTTCTCCGCACTGGCACTGGCAACTGCTTCATTCAGGAGGCAAAGGCAGTTTGCGCCCGCTTTCCTATTTCTTCCGGCGTGAGGTCTTCCTTGTGCGTTGCCAAAGACCATTCATGTCCGAATGGATCAACCAGTTTCCCGTAGCGATCACCCCAAAACATATCGGCTAGTGGCATGATCTGTTGCGCACCGGCGGCCAAAGCACCGTTGAAAACGGAGTCAACATCTTGCACATAAAGATGAATCGTGACCGGACTTTTGCCGCCGCTTTCTGGCCCCTTACAGCCCATTTCTGGATATTCATCCACCAGAAAGAGCTGCGAGTCCCCTATTTTGAGTGCCGCATGCATTATCGATTTACCGTCCGGCCCAGGCAGGCGAGTCAGTTCTTCCGCCCCAAAGGCTTTCTTATAAAACTCTATGGCTTGGCTTGCCCCCTTCACCACAAGATGAGGAGTAATGGTGTGAAAACCTTCAGGAACTGGCTTAATTTGACGTGTCATTTTCTTCCTTTTCTTCAAATACTCTTGGTTAAACGGCCTCAAGAGAATATTTTTTTGGGTTCAAATTCAATAGGATCCGTGCCGCATTCAACTATCCGACGAACGAACCGCGCTATTTAGGACACCCTATCGTGCATGCACGGCAACAATACCTTGTGCTCGTCCACAACGAGCCAGGCACCTGGGGCTCGTTTGATAGGCGAGGCTGAGCGAAAAATGCATTGTATTTTTGCATTCAAATTGGAGAGTGTCTGCTCAACCGCCGCCCCTCTCCGGCCATCATTCATCATTGCTCAAATATATCGTCAGTTCGCGCTAACCCGGGTCTGAGCTGTTTCGAGTTTTGATCTGAAGTTGTGTCCGCGCACGAGGGAAAAATTATACGGTGGAAGCAAACAAAAACTGAAACTAATCCGTCTATGAACCATATCTCCGAATCCCCAAAGTCGTGTCGCAACCGAGCCAGTTTCGCTGGCTTGGCCATCCGTTTGTCGATGTCACTGGCAATAGCATGGTTACCGGCGAAGACATTGGCCGCCGATAAAGCAGCCGTCCTTTTGCCAGGAAGTATTAATGATCAGAGCTGGAACGCTCAGGGGTACGCCGGACTTCTCAAACTCAAGGAAATGGGGTGGGACACGGCCTACTCGGAAAATGTGCAACCAGCAGACATGGCAGAAGCTTTGCGGGATTACGCAAAGCGCGGTTATACCCTCATTATCGGCCATACCGGCCGGTTCCTTTCTCCGATGGAACTGGTTGGACCAAAATTTCCGAACACCACCTTCATTGTGGGCTCCGGCAACGCGGGTTCGGGAAAAAACGTTGCTTCGATTGATTTTGATAACACCCAGTTCGGCTACCTGATTGGCGTGATGGCTGCGAAGATGAACAAAACTGGAAAGATCGGCTCAGTGAATGGCCTTGAGGGTCTTCCAAACGTTGTCGCGCAGGTGGGCGCCTACCGCAAGGGCGCGAAGAGCGTGAACCCAAATATCGAGATCAAGGTCATCTACGTTCAAGACATGGAAGATGCGACAGCGGCCAAAGAAGCCGCCCTCTCTCTGATCGCATGGGGAGCGGATTATTTAAGCGGCAAGCTCAACGCAGGCCAGCTTGGGATTATCCAAGCAGCCAAGGAAAAAGGTGTGCACGCGAACGGGCGATCCCTGGAAGATACCGCGATCGCCCCGGAGGCAGTATTGACCAATATAGTCGAAAAGTGGGGCGAGATGTACGGCGCGGCTGCTAATGAAGCAAAGGCGGGAACTTTGGGGGGCAAGTTTGAACTCTATGGACTTAACTCGAAGGGATGCACGGGCGCTGAGCTTCAATATGATAAAGAGAAGGAGTTGAATCCCTCCGTACCTGCAGAGGTCGTCGACGCGTTGCAGCAAGTGAAGAAGCAATTCGCCTCCGGGGAGTTAAAGGTCAGCGTGACAAAGGAAGACGCACGCGGCGGCATATGAGGTGTAGCGAAAGCCAAGATCCGGCCGATCCGTCGCCGATGCTTCAAATGCAAGGCATTTGCAAGCGGTACGGTGCTGTCCGCGCAAATGAAAATATAAACTTTTCCGTAACGCGCGGACAGATTGTCGGCCTGCTTGGCGAAAATGGATCAGGTAAGAGCACCCTCATGAAGATCCTCTTCGGAATGGTGCGACCAGATGGGGGCACCATCCGGTTTAAAGGACAAGCGCTATCTGGACACACGCCGCGAGACGCCATTCGCGCGGGCATCGCAATGATTCATCAACATTTCATGCTGGTGGACGCTATGACCGTGGCGGAAAACGTGATGCTCGGCTGGAAAAAAGCTGGTGCGTGGCTGCACGATCGGCAAGTTGCGGAACAAATCCGTTCGACAAGCCAGGAGTATGGCCTTGATCTCGATCCCGACGCGATGGTTGGCGATTTGCCGTTTGGAAAGCGTCAACGGCTTGAAATCGTCAAAGCGCTTTTGAGGGGAGCGGAGCTTCTGGTTCTTGACGAACCAACCTCGAACTTGAGTCCGCCCGAGGTCACGGCGCTCCTAGCAGTGATGCGTCGGATCGCAGGCGACAGTCGCTCAATCATATTTATCACGCACAAGCTCGCCGAGGTATTCCGGGTCTGCCAAGAAGTGACTGTTTTGCGGGATGGCAAAAACGCGGGTCGCTGCAGTACAGAGGGCACGACTCGGGCTGAGCTAGCCAGAATGATGGTTGGACGTGAGTTCGGCTTGGCGACTCCCCGCGTCGAAATGGGATCCGGCGCTGAAGTTCTAGAGGTGACCACGATAACCTTGAAAGACAGTTCCGGTCTGAAACTACTGGACGAGATCACCTTTTCCGTTCGCGAAGGCGAAATTCTCGCGCTAGCCGGCGTGGACGGTAATGGCCAGACAGAACTTGTGGAAGTGCTCGCGGGCCTGCAGGCGGCCTCCAGCGGCAGAATCGCATTGCACGGCCGGGACCTTACAAAAACGGATGTCACCCAACGTTTGAGAGCCGGTCTCGCTTATATTCCGGTTGACCGGGCAACAACCAGCCTTGTACCCGGAATGACAATCGCCGAGAATCTGGGGCTCAGGGATTTTGCAGAGCCACCCTTGCGGCGCGGTCTCCGGCTGAACCATCCGGCATTTTATTCCCGGGCGGTTTCGAGAATATCCGAGTTCGGAATTCGCGCAGACGGACCCGGAGCGACTGTGGACACACTTTCGGGAGGAAATCAGCAGAAGATAGTGGTTGCCAGGGAGATCGGCCGAAAGCCACGCGTGTTGATCGCCTTTCAAGCGACCTGGGGACTGGATCCAGGGGCGACGCGTTTCGTGATTGATCAAATACTGGCTTTGCGCAATTCAGGCGGAGCGGTCTTATATCTTTCCTCCGATCTGGAGGAGCTGCTTGGCATTGGCGATCGAATCGGTGTCATTGCCAACGGGCGATTGGTCGGAATCGTTCCGCGGGAAAAGGCGAATCCGGCGGAGATCGGGCTGCTCATGGCCGGAGGCGGATTGCTTCCTGCAGCACTAGAAATCAACGAAGACTTAGGTTGAAAACAAGTTCTCAGAAAGAACCAGCCGCCGAAAGGGTGCCATCGTTAGCGCCACTACCGTCCGGGCCCGGTCCGAGCGGTCAAGTGCCTACCACCTCCCGAGGTGCTGCATTTCGCGGACTGTTTTCCGCCGCGATCGCGGTCCTGTTGGCGTTCGCTATCGCTGGCATCCTGATCCTGGTATCCGGAAAGAATCCGTTCGTTGCCTATTGGGCGCTGCTTCGAGGGGCATTCGGCTCTACAGATTCTGTGACTTTCGCGCTGAATAAAAGCACTCCGTACATTCTCGCTGGTGTCGGTGTGGCCATCTGTTTCAGGGCGCGAGTCATCAATATAGGGAGCGAAGGGCAGATTGCGGTCGGCGGAGTCGCCGCTTCATGGATCGCTCTAAATGTTCCTGATCTACCGAGCGCCGTACTGGTGCCGTTGGCAACCATCGGCGGTGCCCTGGCGGGTGCCGCATGGGCGAGCATTGCTGCGCTCATGCGGCTAAAGCGCGGCGTGCACGAAGTGCTTGGAACGTTGCTTTCGAATTTTGTTGGCGTGCTGTTGGTGAGTGAAGTTCTCCACGGCTCGATGGGCGAGCCTGGAGCCGGATTTCCGCAATCGCCACTCTTTCCGCAAGGGGCGTGGCTGCAGCCGCTGTTCGAAGGAAGCGATCTGCACGCCGGTATTCTCCTGGCCGTTTTGGCCGTTGTCGCCTGCCATCTCTTGCTGTGGCACACGCCACTCGGGTTCCGAATTCGTTTGCTCGGCAGCAGCGACAGGGCTGCCGCATACGCCGGGGTATCCGTCGCACGCACTGTTCTATCGGTCATGTTGCTTGCCGGTGCGCTGTCGGGGATCGCCGGTGCGGTTGAAGTGCTTGGGGTCCATTTTCGGTTGATCCAGGGATTCTCGCAGGGGTTCGGGTTCAATGCGGTGGCGGTAGCGCTTCTCGCGGCTCTGAACCCGGTCGCAGTCCTGCCGGCAGGCCTCTTTTTCGGATTCCTTGAGGCTGGCGCTTTGGCGATGCAGCGGGAAGTCGGAGTGCAATCCTCGCTCGTCTACGTAATTCAGGGTCTGACAATGGTCTTCGTCTTGTGCGCTCTGGCGATCAACTCAAAACAACAACGCGTCTGACCTGTGATGGACTACAATGTTCTAGCGGAATTGTTAGCTGCGACCGTGCGGGTTGCGGCGCCGCTGATTTTCGTAGCCCTGGGCGCCGTTCTTTCTGAATCCGCTGGGACATTCGCGGTCGGGGTGGAAGGGATGATGCTCATGGGAGCGTTCAGCGGAGCCGTGCTTACCTTCGTTACGAAAAGTTGGGCCTTCGGTTTGCTGGGAAGTGCAATGTCGGGTGCCGCACTTGCATTGATTGTCGCGATCGCCACCGCCCGATTCCGAACCGACCACATGGTCACCGGGCTTTCAGTCAATATCCTCGCACTTGGTCTGACGAGCTATCTGCTGCGCGGATTATTTGGCGGAAAAACCCCGGTGATCAACTTGCCGACGCTTGACGCCATTCAAATCCCCTGGCTCTGCAATTTGCCACTGATCGGTCGCGCACTGTTTGAACAATCTTTGCTGACTTATGCAGCCTTTTTTCTCGTTATACCGATGCATTTGTTCCTCAAAAAAACCCAGACAGGCCTGATGTTGCGCGCCGTGGGCGAGAATCCAGCCGCAGCTTTTTCCGCAGGAACGGATCCCATTCGGGTACGCGCCGTTGCCATTATCGTTTGCGGTGCATTTGCAGGTCTTGGGGGCGCCGTGCTTTCTCTACAGGAGCTAGGTACATTTACCGACGGCATGACTAACGGCCGCGGATTTATCGCGCTGGCTGCGGTGATCATCGGCAGGTGGCAACCGTTATTTGTAATGTTAGGGTGCCTGCTGTTTGGCGCCGCTTCGGCACTCGCATTTAATCTGCAGGGTTGGAGCCTGCCAATCAGCTCCTATGTCATCCAGATGACGCCTTATCTGCTAGCCTTAGCCGTCCTTTGTGGTATCGGCAGGCGCGCACGCATGCCCGCGGCTATTGGAAGAAGTTTCACCAGAAATTAACATCTGAACCCAATATACTCCTAATGCACGTCTCGCATCTAATGGTGCATCACCCCCACACAGGTTAATAAAATCATGAAAATCGGTGTTCACAAGGTGGCAATGGCCTCACCAAACGACGTTTCCGAGCTTGCTCGAAAAATGGATGAAAACGAGATCGATCCTGCCGAAATTGTGGCTCTTATTGGAAAGACGGAAGGCAATGGCGGAGCCAATGATTTCACCCGTGGATTTGCCACTTTGTCTTATCAGCTGTTGTTGGCCGAACGCTTGAAAACCTCTCCGGAACAGATCGCGAAAAAAGTGGCGTTCGTCTGGTCCGGCGGGACGGAGGGCGTTCTTTCGCCGCACGCCACCATTTTCACGCGATCCCAGTCCGCAAGCCACGCAACCGGGCCCAGACTCACGCTCGGCATCGAAACGACGCGAAACATCCTTCCCGAAGAGGTCGGTACAATGTCGCAAGTACGGGAAGTGGCCGACGCAGTGAGGCGCTGCCTGGACCAGGCCGGCATTTCGGATCCGAAGGATGTTCACTACGTGCAAGTCAAAGGGCCCCTTTTAACCCCGGCGAGCATTGCCGACGCGGATCGGCGCGGAAAAAACCTCGTCACGCGCGACCCGAACGGATCCAAACCATTCGCTCGAGGCGCAACTGCGCTCGGGGTTGCGCTTGGATTACGAGAGTTAAGTGAAGCAGAGTTGAAGGACGAGGTCATCGCCAGGCGGATGGACCTGTTCTCGGCGGTGGCTTCGACCTCCGCGGGAGGTGAATTGAAGAACTGCGAAATCCTCTTGTTCGGAAACTCATTCGAGGCCGGGGGCGATTTTCAGATCGGCCATGCGATTCTCAAGGATACGATCGATGCCGACGGCGTTCGCGCCGCGTTGAGGAATGCGGGCTTGGAATTTTCAGGAGCGCCCTCAGCGGAAGATGTCAAACGGGTCGCCGGAATATTCGCCAAGGCCGATGCCAGTCCCGATGGCCGTATTCGGGGACGACGCACAACGATGTTGTCAGACGCAGATATCAACTATGAGCGACACGCCAGGGCAGCGCTCGGAGCCGTGATTGCTTCGATCACAAACGATCCGGCAATTTTTGTGTCCGGCGGAACAGAGCACCAATGCGGGCCCGGCGCCGCACCCATTGCGGCGATTGTGCGTGCTTAGCCTGGAAGTCGCAGGAAAAGATTGACGTTAGTATGCCTCCTTCCAATTTAAAAGATGAGCTTTGGCAACGCACCGCTACCGAACTCATTTCGGGGTATGCGAACCGGGAGTTTTTGCCGCTGAAAGTTTTGGAGTCGGTGCTTGATCGTCTCGACAAAATCAATCCGAGAATCAATGCCGTCGTAACGCTGGATCGCGAAGGTGCTCGATCCGCAGCGGAAGCAAGTGAAAAGCGATGGGTTGCTCAAGCAGCCGTCGGGCCACTTGAAGGCGTACCAGTCACCGTCAAGGACAACATTGCAGTGCGCGGCTTGCGAGCCACCTGGGGAAGCAAGCTCTACGCCGACTATATTCCGAAGACCGACGAATTGCCTATTGCCAGACTTCGCGACGCTGGAGCGATCATTCTTGGCAAGACCAATTGCCCGGAATTCACTCTTCAGGGCTACACCGACAATCTGATCTTCGGGCCGACGAGGAACCCCTGGAACCTTGAGATGACTCCCGGCGGCTCCAGCGGCGGAGCTGTTGCGGCAGTTTCCGCCGGAATCGGCCCGATAGCGATGGCCACCGATGGTGGAGGTTCGATCCGTCGACCCGCTTCACACGCTGGTCTGGTCGGTCTTAAACCTTCCCGAGGCCGGGTCCCACGATGCGACGGTTTCCCAGCGATCCTGCTCCACCTCGAAACGCTCGGCCCGATCACCCGAACGGTTGCAGATTTGTGCGCCACCATGCAGGTGCTCAGTCCGCCTGATCCGCGCGATCCGGCTTCCTCCTATTTTCGAACGGATTCTTTTCAGGTTGAGTCGATCATGCCGCGCCGCATCTTATATGTCCCCCGGTTTGGCGATTCACCCGTTGACCCTGAGGTCACGGCAAGTGTCGCGGGCGCCGCCCGGAGATTCGCAGATCTAGGTCATTCTGTTGACGAGGGCAAAGCACCGTTTGCCGTCGAGCCGCTTGCGGAGGCGTGGGGCATTATCGGCCAGGTCGGTCTGGCGTGGCTTCTGGAATCGAGGCCTGGCTGGCAGGGAAAAATCACTCCGGCCCTCGCAGAAATGGCGGCAACCGGCAAGGCCAGAAGTGGCCGTGAATATTTTTCCGCGTTGAATACCTTTCAGGAACTGGAACAAAGGCTTTCTTTGTTCTTCAATAATTACGATGCCATTCTCACACCAACCGCGGCAGCGCTACCATGGCCGGTCACTGATCCGCATCCGAGCCGGATCGATGGGCAAGAAGCCGGTCCAAGGACTCATGCGGCATTCACCGGTTTTGTTAATATTTCAGGGTGCCCCGGAATCAGCTTTCCCTGCGATCCCTCGGCGAACGGATTGCCGATCGGCGTTCAGCTTGTGGCTGCGCGAGGCAAGGATGCTCTTTTGTGTGCTCTGGCAGCCCAGTTTGAATCCGCGCATCCTTGGAGCCAACTGGCACCAATCCTTTGATGCTTTGCACACCCCCGTATAAAGCGTCCGCCGGAAGATTTTACGATGGCACATCAGAATTTCCCTTCACGCACTGACACTGGCACCGGCCACTGCCTCCCTCCATCCTACAAAGCAGGCCGGCATTTTCTCCAGATTCCAGGGCCGACGAATGTTCCAGATCGGATCCTTCGAGCAATCGACCGTCCGACGATTGACCACCGCGGCAGAGAATTCGCCCGCTTGGGACGCGAGTGCCTTGAAGGGATGAAGCAAATATTTAACACAGCAAATGGTGAGGTTTTTATCTTTCCGGCCAGCGGCACAGGTGCTTGGGAAGCCGCGATCGTGAACACGCTCTCGGCAGGTGATCATGTACTCCTGTTCGAGACTGGTCACTTTGCGGTGCTCTGGGGCCAATTGGCTGAAAAGTTTGGACTCATTGTCGATTTTGTACCAGGCGATTGGCGGCACGGCATCGACACGCACGTGGTGGCCGCTAGGCTTTCGAGTGATCGCGACCGAGCCATCAAAGCAGTGATGTGCGTTCACAACGAGACATCGACCGGCGTGACGAGCGACATTGCGGCAGTGCGCAAAGCGATGGACGCCGAAAAGCATCCGGCATTGTTAATGGTCGATACTGTTTCTTCCCTCGCCAGCATTGATTATCGCCACGAGGAATGGGGTGTCGACGTGACAATCGCTGGATCGCAGAAAGGGCTGATGTTGCCGCCCGGTCTCGGGTTCAACGCTGTCAGTCCAAAAGCTTTGGCTGCTTCACAGAAGACGGGCTTGCCGCGCGCTTTCTGGTCCTGGGAAGAGATGCAGGGTCCAAACGCAAACGGATACTTTCCATCCACTCCGGCCACCAATCTTTTGTACGGATTGCGCGAGGCCATTTCGATGCTCCTCGAGGAAGGGTTAGAACAAGTGTTCCAAAGGCATTTGCGGCTTAGTGAAGCAACTCGTCGCGCGGTGGGCGGTTGGGGCTTGGAATTGCTCTGTTTGAATCCCACGGAGTATAGCGCTTCCTGCACGGCGATATTAATGCCGGACGGATTCAATGAGGCGCAATTTCGAGTTCTCGTGCTGGATTATTACAATCTCTCGCTTGGCGCCGGGCTCGGAAAATTTGCCGGACGCGTATTCCGCATCGGCCATCTCGGCGATCTCAACGATTTGATGTTATGCGGAACCTTGTGCGGCATCGAGATGGGGTTAGCCCGTTTTGGGGTTCCTCACCATCCTTGCGGAGTTTCCGCGGCGATGAAGTACCTTGCGGAATAGTTGTCGAGGAAGCTGTCAGTGTCGCTCAAAGCACACGCTTCGATCCCGTGCCGCTCCCCCCTCGATCTCGTCCTCGATCGTCGTTCTCGTTTTGATCTTTGCCCATTGCAGCTAGT
>JAFAQT010000385.1 GCA_019246215.1 Verrucomicrobiota bacterium | reverse complement strand
CCGACGGAATGCTCATCGAAAAGATGGTTGGCCGGACGCTTACGGATATGTTTCACAAGGAAACAACAGACATGGGTTCGGTTTTCCTGGATGTGCAAAACTTGAGCGGAAAAGGATTTCGCAATGTTAGTTTTCAGGTCAAGCGTGGCGAGATTCTGGGCCTGGCGGGCCTGATGGGGGCAGGGCGCACCGAACTGATGGAAGCGGTTTTTGGGGTGACCCGGACCCGTGGCGGAACTATCAAGATTAAGGGGAAAGAGGTTTCAATCAAGTCACCAACTGATGCCATTCGAGGCGGGATGGCGTTGCTGACTGAGGACCGGAAATCCACCGGATTGTACCTGAACGCCAGCGTTCGCGAAAATATGTTTATAGCGAACATAAATAGATACATGTTGGGACCTTTCATCCATTTCGGGAAAATCGAGAAGGATTGCGAAAAGATGCGGAGTTTAATGCGCATCAAAACGCCTAGCCTGATGCAGATCATTAAGAATCTGTCCGGTGGCAATCAACAGAAGGTGTTGATTTCACGTTGGCTATTAACCGAGCCGGATCTCCTGATCCTGGACGAGCCGACGAGGGGGATCGATGTTGGCGCCAAATCGGAAATCTACCGGTTGATGACCGAATTTGTTCGCTCCGGCAAGGCGATTATCATGATCTCATCAGAATTGCCGGAAGTCCTGGGCATGAGTGATCGGATCATGGTCATGCACACCGGCGACAAGGTAGGTGAGCTTTCGCGGGCAGAGGCAACACAGGAAAAGATTCTGCAAATGGCCACGGGAATGAGTTTGACTGCATAGAGAGGAGCGTTGTGGACAATCCAGGAGTTACTACCGCAAACAAGGCTGGAAGTGGGCAACAAGGTGCACAGATGCTTTCCGGGATCTTCAGCAAATATGGCATCTTCCTGATTTTTGCCGTCATGGTAGTGGCGGCCTCAGTTCTGTCACGGGCGTTCGTGAGCAGTACAAACCTCATCAATATTGTGCGACAGATGTCGGTCGTTGGCCTGATCGCGCTTGGTGTTACCGGGGTTATCGTCAGTGGCGGGATCGACCTTTCGTCTGGATCCGTGGTTGGCTTGGCGGCTGTGGTGGCGGCCAGCTTGGCCCAGGACCCCGAATATTCAAGCCCTTTTTATCCCGGTCTTCACGTTCCCTTCATTGTCTCGCTGCTGGCAGCGTGTGTAGTAGGCGCGTTGGTGGGGTTGATCAACGGCACCCTCGTTGCGAAAGCCCGCATTCCCCCGTTCATCGCTACTTTGGGCACCTTTACGGCGATTCGCGGCGTGGCCTTGCTCTACACCGGCGGTCGTCCAATTTCCGATTTGACAGATGCGTATAACTTTGTCGGCCAGGGCGATGTGTTTGGTGTTCCGGTTCCCATCATCATTCTGGTGGTGATGGCGGTGGTTACTCACATCCTTTATGCTCACACCAAATTCGGGAAATACATCTACGCCATTGGCGGCAACGAACAAGCGGCGCGGGTGTCGGGCATCGATGCGTCCAGGTATAAGATGCTTATTTACGTCTACGCAAGTTTCCTGGCGGGACTGGCCGGACTGGTGGTTTCGTCCCGCATCGGTTCGGGGCAGCCGGGGCTTGGGGTTGGCTACGAACTTGATGCTATCGCGGCGGCGGTCATCGGTGGTACCTCCCTTTCGGCCGGTGGAATCGGCACGGTTGCAGGTACGATTGTTGGAGCGCTCATCATCGGTGTATTAAACAATATCCTCGACTTGATGAATGTGTCGGCCTATTGGCAGCAGATTATCAAAGGTTGCATTATTGTTGGTGCCGTCATTCTCGATCAGCTGAAGCACCGCGGCAGTAAATAATGCCTTACTTTCTCAGTTGGAGCACGGTTACGTTTGCATTCCCTTGGCAGGCGTCCTTACGCGATTCCCAAGAAGATAGCAGTTTTCTCTTCCGGAGTGGAAGGTATCGATCGATCTGCTAAGCCAGACATCGATCGATGAAGCAAGCGATTAGTCGGTGCCGGCCACATGAGGCTCCAATTTTGGATGTTTTGGATCGATTTCAGAAGACTATGGGTACAGAGGAACAAAGAAAAGTCAGAGTCGGAATGGTTGGCGGAGGCCCCGGTGCCGGAATTGCCGAGACTCACCGGACGGCGATGCGGCTCGACGACAGGTACGTAATCGTGGCGGGGGTTTTTTCACGGAACCGTGAGAAGTCGCTGGTGGCGGCAAAGAAATTGTACCTGCCCGAAGACCGGATCTACCCTGATTTTGTGACGATGGCAGACGCGGAGTCCAAACGTGAGGATAAGAGGATTGACGCAGTCGTTATCGTGACTGAAACGGCTAGCCATTATGAGATTGCGCGAAAGTTTTTGGAGGCTGGAATTAATGTCATCTGTGACAAGCCGTTGTGCCTCAAGCTTACGGAAGCTAAGGAGCTCAAGGCCCTAGTCAATAAGGGTGGGTTAATCTTTTGCCTGACACACAATTATTCGGGATACGCAATGGTCAGGCACGCGGCTCGAATGGTTAGGAATGGTGATCTTGGGAAAGTGAAAGTTGTACAAGCCGAGCATGCTTCGGGTTGGGCCGCCAGGCTATTGGAAAAAGAGGGTCATCCACAAGCCGCATGGAGAACAGATCCGAAGATTCTCGGCGATGCCAGCGTATTGTACGATCTTGGAACTCATGCACATCAGCTTAGCCGCTTTGTGACCGGACTTGAAGTTACTGAGGTCTCGGCGGAGATGAACCAGATTGTTGAAGGGAGAGCGATCAAGGACAATGCTAATTTATTGCTGCGGTTTTCCAACGGCGCGCGCGGAACACTCTGGGCGTCGATGGCCGCGGTCGGCAATGAGCACGGCCTTCGGATTCGTGTTTATGGAGATCAGGGCAGCCTGGCGTGGCACCACGAGGATCCGCATCACTTGCGTTACTGCCCGATTGATGGTTCGCCACAAATGCTGGCTCAAGGTGAGGAGTGGCTATCGGCGGATGCACGGCGTTGGACGCGCGCAGGGCTGGGGCATCCGGAAGGGTTTTTTGAAGCGTTTGCAAACCTCTACACAGAAGTCGCGGATGCACTTCTAGCCAGGTCAGACGGAAAAGAATATGCAAAAGCAGAGGTCGGTTTCCCGGACGTAACGGACGGAGCACGTGGGGTTGCCTTTGTGGAAGGCGCGATGCGCTCCTACGCGAGCGGTGGTGTGTGGACGCAGGTCGAACCGATTTAAAAGAGAAGATGAACAGGAGAGCCAAATGATCAAAGTAGCTGTCATAGGAACCGGCTTTATCGGCTCGGTCCACGCCAAAAATATCGCGCGGCATCCTGGCGCGGAACTGGAAGCTGTGTGCGATGCAAACATCGAATTCGCAAAGAAGACCGCGGCGATCACAGGAGCGAAAGCAGTAGGTGATATTGCGCAAATTTTTACTAACAAGGATATCCAGGCTGTGTTAATAGCCACACCTACTGATACGCATGTAAACTATCTCAAGCGTGCCGCTGATGCGGGAAAGGCGATTTATTGCGAAAAGCCGATCGGCTTGAATTATGAAGAAGCGGAACAAGCTGTGAACGCAGTTCGTGCTGCGGGCGTTCCGGTCATGCTTGGATTCAATCGTCGATTTGATGCGAGTCACGCGGCTGTAAAGGAAGCCGTAGCCCGGGGCGACGTTGGTAAAATTGAAATTGTTCAGCTGACGAGCCGTGGCCCTAAGCCCCCGCCTATTTCATACGTCAAGGTTTCGGGAGGCCAGTTGCGCGACCAAACGATTCACTTCTTCGACTTGTTGCGATGGCTTACGAATGATGAACCTGTCGAGGTATATGCTATCGGCGCCGCCCTTGTTGACCCGGCGATCGGCGAGGCAGGCGACGTCGATACGTCGATTGTGTCGATACGCATGGCCTCGGGGGCGCTTTGCCAGATCGATAGTTCGCGGCGTGCTGCATATGGGTACGATGAAAGAATTGAGGTCTTCGGTTCCGAAGGATTGGCGGAATCTGCACGGCAAAGCTTCAGAGGGCTTTCACTTTACAGGGGTTCTCAAATTATTAAGGACGGACTGCATGCCGGTTGGTTCGAGCGCATCGAACAGAGTTACTATGAGGCGATTGACGCTTTCCTGAAGTCACTAGAAAAGGGGACGCCGCCGAGCCCTTCTCTAGAGGATGGACTAAAGGCTCAGCTTATAGCCGACAAGGCGACGGAGTCCATAAAGACGGGGCGGGCTGTCAAGGTCGGCTGATAGGAGAGGGAATATGGCAAAGGAAAAACTGCTCCCGGAGGTCCATCTGGGAGTTAGTCCATTAAGTTGGACTAACGACGTGCAAACTGAGCTGGGCGGCGATATCTCATTGGAAACCTGTTTGAAGGATGCTGCGGAGATTGGTTACCAAGGAGTCGAACTAGGGAGGAAATTCCCGAGGGATGGACAGAAGCTTTCATCCATCCTTTCGGATCATGGACTTCGGCTCGCAGGTGGCTGGCACTCAGGGTTTCTCACCCAACGTTCAGTAGAAGAGGAATGGAAAGCCGCCGCGGATCATGTCCGATTGCTGAAGGAGTGCGGCAGCCAGATACTTGTTTACGGAGAGTGTGGACTGATGACCGGCGACTCTCCATGGGATGAACCTCTTAGCAAGCGTCCCGATTTAAGACAGATCGAGCTGTCAACCTATGCCGGCAAGCTAGACGAATTCGCAACCAGGCTGAAGGAGACAGGGATTATTTTGGCTTACCACTATCATTTAAAAATGTTAGTCGAGAGAGCTGAAGAGATCGATGCGTTGTGTGAGTCTACCCGGCAGGAAGTGGGACTTGTTCTCGACACTGGCCACGCTTATGCCGCCGGCGCTGACTATTCGGAGCTTCTTCGGAAATTCGGATCCAGAGTGGTGCACATCCATCTGAAAGACGTCCGCCCCAAGGTCCTGATAAGCGCTCGCAAAAATGATTGGTCGTTTAATTCAGCGGTTAGGGAAGGGATGTTTACGGTTCCCGGTGACGGTGCCGTTGATTTTTCGGCAATAAGAGAGTTTATCCGGACTTCAGGCTATCGCGGCTGGGTCGTGGTAGAAGCAGAGCAAGACCCTGCTAAAGCACCTCCCAGACTATACACCGAAAAGGCCTATCGGTTTATAAAAGAGTTTCTCTCTTTATAAGCCGGGAGAAAGGTAAATATGCCAAAGTCATTAAATATTGGACTGATCGGCGCGGGGTTCATGGGACAGGCTCATGCGGATGCCTATCGGCGGGCTGGAATTTTGTATCGAAACCTGCCTCGCGCGCCGGAGTTGTACGCGATTGCGGATCAGAACGATCAGCTGGCAGAGCAGGCTCGGGCGAGGCTCGGCTTTGCAAAAGCTTACGGCGATTGGCGCCGGCTGATCGAAGACCCAGAGATAGATGTGGTCGACATCACCACCCCGAATCATTTGCATGTCGAACCGGCTTTAGCTGCCCTCGAGGCAGGAAAACATGTCTATTGTGAGAAGCCCATGGCGGTGAAACTTGAAGATGCGCAGCGCATGGCCGTCGCGGCCAGGAAGGCGGCCGTCAAGACATTGGTAGCGTTCAACAACATCAAGACTCCGGCGGCGCTGGTGACCAAACAGATCATCGAGCGCGGAGAAATCGGTGAATTAGTGCGCTTCCGAGGCAGGTTTGATCAAGGCTTTTTTAATGATCCCTCTTTGCCCTGGTCCTGGCGCTGCTCCAGGGAGCTGGCGGGTACCGGAGCTCTGGGTGATCTCGGGGCGCATGCGGTTTCCGTCGCGCAGTTCCTTATGGGCGACGTGACGGCTGTTTCTGCACAGGCGCAAACCATTTTTAAAGAGCGTCCCGTACCCGATTTTGATGCTGGCTATGGAAGCAAAGTGGCGGCGGAGGCCAAAAAACGCGCGGTTGAAAACGAGGATCAAGTCCAATCTCTGGTGAAATTTGCGTCCGGCGCCGCGGGCGTCATTGAGGCTTCGCGCATTTGCGCCGGCCGTGTCTTTGGGGTTTTTTGGGAGATCTCCGGCACTGAGGGCACAATTGTGAACAACGGTGAGAGATTTAATGAGCTTCAGGTCTTTCGAATGAGAGAAGCAAAGCGCGATCGCGGTTTCACCACCATCTATTGCGGGTCGCAAGTTCCGCAATATTCAGCCTTCTTTGGCTTTGACTTCGCCGGCGGCGGGTTAGGTTACTTTGATATGAAGGTGTTCGAGGTGCACGACCTCATCCAAAGCATCGGTCGAGATGAGGATTGTTTTCCCGATTTCGCTTTTGGGGCAAGAAATCAAGAGATCCTTGAAGCCATTGACCGATCAAGCCGCTCCGAGGAGTGGGTATCGACGAAAAACTAACACCCCCTTTGCAATTCCTATGTATGGCGTGGCGCGACGGTAACGGATCTTATCCTGGCGCTCAAAGCTATGAACTATGAGGCCGGCTTAGTGGATTAGAGAAGAGACTACTCGGCTTGATTCAAACAATGGGCATCCAAGCAGAACCGAATCAAGCTCGAATCAATTAGCAACCCCGTGAAGGAATATGACTAGCACGTTAGATGATCAGGAGCTGGAGGCCCTTGCTCGGAAAGGGCGTTGGCTGGCGATTAGCACCGTTGCGGGAAGCGGCGCCGGGCACGTTGGCGGACCATTCTCGGCCATGGATATTATGGTGGCGCTTTACTTTCGCGTGATGAAGATCAGACCGGAAGAACCTGCGTGGCCCGAGCGAGACCGGTTTATTCTTTCCAAAGGCCATTCTTCCATCGGGCAATATGCGGTGATGGGCCTGCGAGGCTTTCTGCCGATTGAAGAGCTAAAAACCTTCGATAAAGGTGGGTCGCGGCTGCAGGGGCACCCGGATGTCACCCGGCTTCCTGGCCTGGAGACCTCCACCGGGTCTCTGGGACAGGGGTTATCGGTTGGATTGGGCATTGCCTTGGGCGCCCGAATGCGAGGGCAGAAATTTCAAACCTTTGTCATGATTGGCGACGGCGAACTCCAGGAAGGAATGATTTGGGAAGCTTTGCATGTCGCTCCCAGATACAAGCTGGGAAATCTTACCGCGATTCTGGACTGGAATGGCCTGCAGCAGTTCGGGTGGGTGCTTGCGATTAATGAACAACATCGCGGCGATCGCCGTGATCCCTGGTCGGGGATCGACCTGCGAGGCATATTCGAAAAGCTCGGCTGGCGTTGCCTCGAGATCAACGGGCATGACTTCTCGCAGATTGTTCCCGCCTTGGAAAGCGCGAAGGCATCGGGAGATTCCGATCAGCCAACGATGATCATCGCCCACACGATCAAAGGTAAGGGAGTGCACTTCACGGAGGGAAAACATGAATGGCATTCCAAGGTGGCCACAAAAGAGGAGCTTAAAATTGTCGCTGAGGAACTTGGCATTGGGGAGGCAGGAGTATGAAGGCATTACGAGATGTGTTTGGCGATACGCTCGTTTCCCTGGGTTCGACCGACCCGAACGTGGTCGTCTTGGATGCGGATTTGGCGAATTCTACTAAGGCAGATAAGTTTGCGAAGATGTATCCGGGCAGATTTCTGCAAATGGGGATCGCGGAACAAAACTTTGTCGGCGTTGCAGTCGGGTTAGCGTCGCTGGGCTTTGTGCCTTGGCTTTCTTCTTTCACCGTTTTTTTTACCCACCGGGCCATTGATCCGATCCGCATGCTAGTCGCGCAGACCCACGCGAATGTAAAAATTGGTGCGGCTTATGCGGGATTGATGACCGGACTTACGGGCAAGACGCACCAGGATGTGGAGGATCTGGCGATTATGCGCGCGATGCCTGACATGACGGTCCTGGCCCCGGCGGACGCAATCGAAGGCGAAGCCATCATTCGTTGGGCCACCGAATACGAGGGACCAGTTTATCTGCGTCTTGCGCGGGACGCTGGTCCAAATCTTTCTGAGCAACAGTACCGCTTTGTGCCTGGGAAGACCATTTCGCTCAAAGAAGGAGGAGATGTTTTGTTGATCTCGACCGGTCCGCAAAGCGTCCGGTGCCTGCAAGCGGCTGAATTGCTCCAAAAAGAGGGGATTTCTGCAGGGGTTCTGCATGTGCCGTCGATCAAGCCAGTCAACAAAGAGGAAATCGTCAATGCAGCCGAAAAGGCCAAGGTGGTAGTGACTGTGGAAGAGCATACCATCTATGGTGGGCTCGGCGGCCTAGTTGCGGAGATCCTGTCCGAAACGTCGCCGCGGAAGGTAATCCGTTTTGGGATCGAAGACCGTTGGGGTGAGTCGGCCCCGAACGATTATCTTCTCGAAGCGTTTAAGATGTCCTCACAGCGGCTAAGCGAGCGCATTCAAAAGCTAGTCGCCTAGT
>JAFAQT010000366.1 GCA_019246215.1 Verrucomicrobiota bacterium | reverse complement strand
ATTTTACCACTCTCCAGGTAAGCCAGTGCACGCGGAAACGCGTCAATCTGAGCGAAAGATCCCTTGACCGTTATCTCCCGGCGAAACAGATCGAAAGGATTGAATCGAACGGTCTCCTTTTCGGGGTATACACCGTAAACCAGCAGTGTTCCGCCCCGGCGAGCAAATTGCAGCGCGTCTTCACACACGGAGGCCGATCCGGTGGCTTCGACGATGTAATCGAATCCGGTCGGACTCAACTCGCGCAATCGGTCCCGATGTTTGTCGGGATGTTTTCGGTCCATCGCCACGGTTTCGTCGGCGGCCAGACGACCGGCCAGTTCCAGTTTCGGGCCGGCCGGCGCAGCGACTACCAATCGCCCGGCTCCGTTCAGTTTCAGCAACTGCGCGAGGACCTGACCGGTGGGACCC
The DNA here is from genome assembly GCA_019246215.1 of Verrucomicrobiota bacterium. GTDB lineage: Bacteria > Verrucomicrobiota > Verrucomicrobiia > Chthoniobacterales > JAFAMB01 > JAFAMB01. The sequence goes on along the minus strand of JAFAQT010000366.1, from coordinate 7,949 downwards.
GCGCCGAACAAGAGAACGTCGCTTCCCGGTTTCATTGCGAGAACCTCCATTCCATGCACCGCGCACGACGTTGGCTCTACCATCACCGCTTCCCTGTATGAAAGCTTGCTGATTGGAAAAATGCGGTCTGCTTTGATCCTGAGATATTGCGCGAATCCTCCATCCTGTGTGACGCCATAGGCTTGCAAATTCAGGCAGAGCAGAAAATCACCACGCAAGCAATAGAAGCATTTTCCACACGATTGGTTACTGTTTCCAACGACCCGCTGCCGTTGCTGCAAATCTTTCACCGCTCCTCCCAGAGCGACGATTTCCCCTGTGAATTCGTGACCCGGAATCAGAGGAAAACTTGGGGCGAATTCTCCTTCGTGAATATGCAGATCGGTGCCGCACAATCCGCAAGCATCGATTTGAACCAGAACCTCGTCGGATTCGATTTCAGGTTCGGGCACTTCCTTGTATTTGAATTGCCTAGGCGCTTGGTAGACGATCGCTTTCATGTGTTTCAGAAAAGAACTAGCGTACAAAGTTACTCGCTCACAAACATTACGGAATCAATGTTTGCGCATATTCTCTGCGGCTTCATCGAGAGCGCTCTGAACCGGGGCCTGTCCATTCGCCGCGAGTTGGAGCGCAGAGCTAACCGCAGTCCAGAACCGGCCCATTTCCGGGATGTTGGGCATCACCTCTCCCTGTTCGACGCACATCTTCATCTCCCTGAGCAGCGGATCCTCCCGATCCAATTTCTCTGCGAGTGATTTTAAAGCCGGAATACCGATCGGTTTTGCATCATTCATTGCATTCAAGCCTTCCTCAGAAATGAGGTATCCCTCGATAAATTCCGTTGCGATATCCTGGTTCGCGCTCGCTCGATTAACATAGCCGGCACTGACACCAACAAACGGTCTAGACGGCTTATCATCGCACCCTGGGACTGGGGCCACTCCAAATTCGATTCCTCGCTTCATCAAGTTCGCCCATGCCCAGGGACCCGAGATCATCATCGCGAGCTTGCCCTGACTCATGAGATCTTCCGCCACGCTGTAGGAAACGCTTTTTGGGAGAACGCCCGCTCGCACCAGCTCGAGAATTTCCGAAACTGCTTCCGCGGCGCCGGAATTGGCTACACCCACATTGCGCAGGTCGTATCCCCCCTTATCCCTGGCCCAAATATAAGCCCCAGCACTCGCCAATATTCCCCACGAATAGTAGGCACTCTTGTAATCCCAGAGGATGCTAGCCACCCCGGGGTGCTCCTGCTTGATTTTCTCACTCAATGCCGTCAGTTGGGATAGACTCTTTGGCGGCTCCCCTGGTAGAAGTCTCTTGTTGTAAATGAGCGTAACCGTTTCCATGCCGATCGGGAATCCCCAGACGCGGTTGTTGTGGGTCACTGCTTCCCAGGCTTGTGGAAAATACTTCTCACGAGTCTCCTGATGCACTTCAACCGGCGAAATTAAACCGGCGTCGGCCCATTCTCCGACTACGTCATGCGCCCAGATGACAATGTCAGGGCCTTTTCCAGACTGAGCCGCTGTAGGAAAGCTGTCTGTAATGTTTTGCGGTGATTCAAGATGGACTTTGATTGCGTACCTATCCTCAAACTTTTTCAGGATCGGCTGCAGGGCCCGCGTGCGATCGGCGTCCATCCAGACCAGCAGTTCGCCGTCTGTCCACGCAAATGCAGGAAAGGCAATTAACCATAAAGTCAAAAGCAGAATAGTTTTTTTCACTTTGGGGGGATGGGACTTACCGTGTTGACATTAAACCCCTATTCTCCCGCGCGGTCAATGTCTTGCCATTGTCACCGAAGTGGCTTCAGCTGGAGTTCAGGAGTTGCAGGTGGGGAACCCGCTTTCCGGCTACGCATCCGCTTTCTTGCGATGAAGAAGTTCCATGGGCGGCCAGTTGGCAGTTTTCGGCGTTGCTCGCCAGGCCCATCCGTCTAGTGGGTGCTCTAGCGCGGTCCAGCTCGGACCGCGCTTGAAAAACAGCCAACCGAGCTGCGGTAGCTTGATCCTTATCTGCCAAGACGGTACACAACGCACTAATCCGGCGCGGTGAGACCGCCGGTCGCTTCCAGCCAATCCGCAATCTGGGTCACGATCCTGTCAATACGGCTATCAGTGACGTCGACAACCAGCTTTGGGAGAAGGGAGCCATCAATGAATTCCTGTACGACTTGCTGTTCTCGAATGAAGATAGTGAAATCTTCGTACTGCGACGGATGACTCGAAATCTTTAGTCGCCGATCGCGCGCCTCTTCGAATGATTCCGGTCTTCGATAGCAAAACACCAATCGAAAACCCAGTCTCACGAGGCGTTTCTCGAGCCAGGTGAAATCGTATCGTTTATCGGCATAGAGCAGCCTCGAAGCCTGAGTAGAGATATGAAATCGGTCGATGATCCAGGAATAGTATTTGTAGAGTTCGAACAATTTTGCCCACGTCCGATAGGTCTCCAGGACGATTGATTCGTCTTGAGGCTCAAAGTTGATCAAGCTGGCTCCCCATGGCGCCTTGGTGAAGCCGCTCCATTCGGCCGAGACAATGGGCGAATGATATCGATATTTGCGTGTTCCGACAATTCGTGGATGCTCGTTCAATGTGAGCGCAATGTCAGTTTTACCGGTCAGCCGTGTGCCTTCCAGTATGATCTTGGGACATAGTTTAGTCACCATGGGGTTAGAGGTCTGAGGGTCCAAGGACCGAGAGGGTTCCTGCAACGGCATATGGGATGGTTCCCTCAAGTCAAGAGATCTTCTTTGAGCGGAGCCTAATTCTACCACCTGTGCGCAAATCCCGCCAAACCCGGAACAGGTTGTTGCGGCTTTGTGCAAAAAACAAATCCGGCTTTATTACTCAACATTCCATCGTGAAATACGCAGCTTTTGGGGTCAGGCAAATTTTCTCCCTTTTATGACTAATAGTTCGGTTTGGCTCTCGCTTAGAAACCCCGCTTTCCGCAGAGTTTGGATCGCAAGCGTGGTTTCTGGCGTTTGTGTTTCGGCTCACGAGACAGCAGCAACCTGGATGATGAATACGCTGACGTCCTCGAAATTTCTGATTTCTGTAATGGCGACGGTGGCCTCTCTCCCTCTTTTCTTTTTCACTCTACCGGCCGGTTCCCTTGCCGACCTGGTTGATCGGAAAAAATTGGTGTGTGCGATGAATCTTTGGTTGGCCTTCTCAGCGGGAATGCTGGCGGTGCTGGGGGTAATCGGGGCGCTGAACCCCTTTGTGATCCTAGGGTGTGTTTTTCTAATTGGGGTTGGCTTTGCCTTTAGTGCCCCTGCCTGGAGCGCGTTGATCCCGGAAGTTGTGTCGAATGACGAACTACCTTCGGCAGTCACCCTGGGAGGGTTGCAGCTCAACCTTTGCGGTATTATCGGTCCCGCCGTAGCCGCACTGGTTCTGAGTCATTACGGCGCGAACTGGATCTTCGCCGCCAACGCGGTGTGCTTCCTTCTTGTCATTGGCGCCATAGCGCAATGGCAACGCAAAGAACGGCAGACAAGATTACCCTTGGAGAATTTTTTTGAGTCGTTTGTGGGGGCAATCCGTTACGTCCGTTATGCTCCCGGAATCCAAGTGGTCCTTGCGCGCAACGTGCTCTTTTCCCTCTTCATTTCGGTGATACCCGCGTTGTTGCCGGTCATAGGGCTTAAGGAGGTTTTGATGAATTCAGCAGATCTTGGTTTGTTGTTCACGAGCGTGGGAGTGGGCTCGGTGTGCGGCGCAATTGTGGTGATTCCATGGGCACGGGCACGATTCTCTCCAAACGCGCTCACGATATTCGCGAGTGTTTTGCTGGTAATTGTCTTCCTGCTGATGGCCGTGGTGCGTGCGATACCGCTTTTCATGGCGGTGGCGGGCCTGGCCGGCATTTCCTGGACTATGGCCGCCTCTGAACTGTGGGTAGCCGGCCAGCGGGCGATGCCTCCCTGGGCTCGCGGCCGGATGAACGCGACTCATATCATGCTCTCGCAAGGCGGCTTGGCGTTGGGAGCACTCGTCTGGGGCGGGTCCGCTGCTTCGCTGGGAGTGAAATTCACGCTGCTCGCAGCCGCGGCGTTGCTGTTATCAAGCTTGGCGCTCGCATTTCCACTTTCAATCGATTTCACCGGTCAGCTGAATTTCGATCCTGCTCCGCCCGCGACCGTTTACCACGTGATGCTTCACGCGCCGCGTCCAGACGATGGTCCTGTCGCGATCACAATCGATTTCCAGATCGATGCAGTGAATCGTGCCAGATTTCTGGAGTTGATGCGGGCGATCCGTTTAATGCATTTGCGAAACGGAGCGTTCAGCTGGCGCCTTGATGAGGATCTCTCAGAGTGTCACTTTTTCCGACTGGAGATGCTGGTCGCCTCCTGGTCTGAGCATCTCCTGCAGCACGAACGGATTACGAAGGAAGAACACACCAATTTTGAAGAGGCGTGGAGTCTCGATATCAGGCCGGATGGGCCCACCGTGAAGCACTTCATCTCGGTGAACAAGGAACTTCTGGGCGGAAAACGCGTCGATCCGCGTGGGCCGCCACCTCCCGGCCATGGGCACCCGATTCGGCAGGAAAGCGTAAACGCAGAACGTCTCGCCTGACGGTTTCCGGCGGTGAATGTCTGGGCATTTCATCGACTCACAATCCTGAGGAGCATTCTTTCGTGGACTGCAAGTGATCCGATGTGCAATGTCTCCTGGATCGGGTCGTGATTATCTGTTAATTAATCATGCCCAAAGAGTCTCTAATGAGCGCAACTTCTACCTGGACCGCCCTCCGGAACCCGGTTTTCCGAAACATGTGGCTCGCCAGTTTAATCTCTGGCACCTGCGTGGCTGCGCAAGATACAGCCGCAACATGGACAATGAACCGCGTGAGCGATTCACCTCTGTTTCTGTCAATGATGGCAACGGTGGCTTCGTTGCCGTTTTTCTTTTTCACCCTTCCGGCGGGCGCACTTGCCGACATGATCGACCGCAAGCGAATGATGCTGGTGATGACCATATGGCTCGCGGTCGCGGCAGGCGGACTGGCTCTTTTCGGATGGATCAATCTGATAAACCCGTGGATTCTCTTAGCCGCCGTTTTTCTGATTGGGACCGGGTTTGCGTTCTATTCGCCCGCCTGGACGTCGATTCAGCCTGAAATTGTTTCGAATGAGGAGCTGCCTTCGGCCTCCACGCTCGGCGGATTGCAATTGAATATTTCAGGCATTATCGGGCCAGCGATCGGCGGAGTACTGCTCCGTGTAGTCAATGCGAATGCGGTATTCGCGATGAACGCGGCTTGCTTTCTGATACTTTGTGTCGCGATCCGGCGGTTGAGACATCCCAAACCTCCTTCGAACCTTCCCCTGGAAAGCTTTTTGGAGTCTTTTATCACTGCGATCCGGTACGTCCTCTATACCCCGGGCATTCAGGTGGTGTTAGTCCGCAACCTCCTGTTCGCGTTTTTCATCTCGATCATTCCTGCGCTGATCCCGGTGGTTGGATTGAAGGAATTACACTTGGATCCCTCGAATCTGGGTTTGGTCTTTACGAGTATGGGAATTGGCTCCGTGCTCGGCGCGGTATTTATCCTGCCTTGGGCGAGAGCGAAATTTCACTCGAACACAGTCACTCTGCTCGCGAACATCCTGGTGGCGGTGGTTTTTTTTCTAATGGGAACTGTTCGAGAGCCGACGCTGTTTATGGTTGCGGCCGGTCTCGCTGGAACTGCTTGGACAATGGCAGCCTCCGAGCTTTGGGTTGCCGGCCAGCGTGCAATGCCAAGCTGGGCGCGAGGTCGGATGAACGCGACAATCATCATGGCTGCACAGGGTGCCATGGCTCTGGGTGGAATCGTGTGGGGTTCATCGGTTTCGCTTTGGGGCGTGAAATCCACGCTGATCGCTGCCTGTGTCTTGCAATTGGCGACACTGTTGCTTCAACTCCGGCTTTCGATCGATTTCACAAGCTCGCTCGATTTTGAGCCAGCTCCAGTGGCTGGAGGTTCGCACAAGCTCATTCATATTCCAGCACCGCATGACGGCCCGGTCGCGGTCATGATTGACGTTGAAATCCATCACACGCTTGGAAGAGAAATGCTCGACATATTGCGCGAAGTCCGACTGATCAATTTGCGAAATGGCGCGTTCAGCTGGCGACTACACGAGGATCTTAGCCGGCCAAACAGTTACCGGGTGGAAATGTTGTATCCGTCCTGGACGGAGTATCTGCTGATGCAGGAGAGACTGACCAAGGGCGAGCGCGAGATCATCGATAAGGCACGTGGATTTCACGTTGGAACAAGTCCGCCGGAGTTCAGGCATTTCCTTTGCGTAAATCGAGAGTTGCACACGCACCGCCATACCGTGGCGAGGCCCTCTTCGATGCCGGAAGCACCGCTAAGTGTAGATAAGGCAACCGTGTGATGGAACGCCCGCAAGGCGAAGCTTCTCGCCTTTGGACGTCTTCAAAGAAGAGGGTGTCAGTGCCAGTAGCGTGCGACCCGCCGATATGAGACGCCATCTTGGAATTCAGCGGTCGGCAAGTCGAGCAAAGGCCGCCTCTCAAGCGGTTGCTACGCATCAGAGTGCGACACTTATCGAGCGCGGTTTTTCAAAGCCCCTTCTAATGCATGCCATCCCAGAGTCGCACATTTCAATCTTTGCGGAAACTTTTTCACCCCGCCAAAAGCCTGCAGATTACCCAGGCCGGTCGCCGGTTCGGCTTCTTGCGTAAGAAAGTCAATGAATGTCCGCTTCAGTCCTAAGGCTTCTCCGACGCTTTTTCCTTTCACCTGGGTTGTCATCAACGAGGTGGAAGCCATGCAGATAGCACATGCCTGCCCGGTGAATTTGATCTGTTCAATTGTCCCGGTCGGGGATTCGCTCACGAAAACGACGATCTCGTCGCCGCAAGAAGGGTTGTAACCCTCTCCTTTAACTGCAGGCGCTGGGAGTTCACCAAAATTTCGGGGCCGTTTCGAGTGGTCCAGGATAATGGTCTGGTACAGTTCGTTGATCTGCATCAGGCTCCAAAGTATCGAACAGCTTCCTGAAGTACGTCGACGAGACGGTCGATCTCGCTCTCCGTGTTATAAAAGTAGAAACTAACCCGAGCCGTAGCTTGCAACCCTAGTTTGCGCATAAGGGGCTGGTTGCAATGGTGCCCGCCTCTCATCGCGATTCCGAATTGGTCGGCATAAGCCACCAGGTCATGGGCATGAATCGTTCCAAGCTGGAAACTGACGAGGCCGGCCCGGTCCGTCTTCGGACCAAGGATTCGAATCCCTGCCAGGGTTGAAAGCTTTTGATAGGCGAGTTGCCCAAGATGATGGTCCGAAGCTTGAATAGCAGACCGTCCGATTCTCTGCAGGTAATCCAATGCAATCGCAAGCCCTACCGCACCGGCGATATGCGGTGTCCCCGCTTCCAAACGGTGCGGGCCCGGTTTCCATTCGGCTGATTCATAGGTAACTCTGGAAATCATTTCTCCGCCGAATTGGTAGGGCGCCAAATCAGCGAGTAGTTCAGGATTGCCGTACAGAACGCCGATCCCGGTGGGGCCGCAACACTTATGCCCCGAAAAGACGAGAAAATCACATCCGAGTTCCTGAACATTGATGGGGGCGTGACCGGCACTTTGCGCCGCATCCACGAGGGTAACAACGCCGTGCCGTCGAGCTGCCGCGCAAATCTCGCGCACCGGATGGATGCACCCGAGCGAATTAGAGATATGAGTGAAGGCAAGCAATCGAACCGGGCTATCCGTAAATCTTTGTTCCACGAGAGACCAATCGACGCTTCCTTCGTCTCCATGGATTGGGATGTATTGGAGCGAAGCGCGAGTGCGGCGCGCGGCCATCTGCCATGGAATCAGATTGGCATGATGCTCCATTTCGGTGATCAAGATGATGTCTCCCGGCCCAAGATTTGCGCCTGCCCATGAACTAGCGACAAGGTTAAT
>JAFAQT010000302.1 GCA_019246215.1 Verrucomicrobiota bacterium | reverse complement strand
CGTTGCTGAAGCGCATTGGCTGGTGAGTCAATTCCCGATTCATGCGATGATGGACCTGAGCGACGGGCTGGCGAGTGATCTTCCTCGTTTAGCGAGGGCGAGTGGCCTCCGCTTCGAATTGGATTTGGGATGTCTCCCGCTTCACCGGGGATCCAGCGCTGAAAACGGATTGAGCGACGGCGAGGATTACGAGCTGCTCTTTGCTTTGCCAGAGTCCGCTAAAAAACGATTGGAAGCAGAATGGCCGGAAACGTTTCCGAAATTGCGACTAACAGCTATCGGAAGGCTTGTGGCAACGGGTTCACTCCATTTTTTGGGAAAAGGGTATGACCATTTCGCGCGATGAAGAGAGCAGAAAAATGCGCCGCGTCTCCAGCAACCCTGAGGAGACCCGGTCCATCGGCGCAGAATTTGCCAGGAACGCGCCGGCCGGGATGGTCCTGAGCTTGATTGGCGATCTCGGGGTCGGAAAAACAGAATTCGTAAAAGGGCTCGCGCTCGGGCTCGGCATTGAGGACCAAGTTACAAGCCCGACTTTTACAATTCTGCATGAATATAGAGGAGGCCGGCTCCCGCTTTTTCACGTCGATTTTTATCGTCTCCGGGCGGAAATGGAACTCGATGAGATCGGGTTTGACGAGTATCTGAACGCGGGCGGCCTTTGCGCGATTGAGTGGGGCGATAAGTTTGCAAACCGGTTGCCGTCTGACTCGATGAAAATCCTTTTCTCGATCGATGCCGGTTGTCGAAGGGAGATCGTCTGGTGAAGAGCTTGCTCATCGAGAACTCAACTGTGAAGGGAACGGTCGCAGTCGCCAGCGGAGAAGAGATCATGGAGCGCCAGGAATTTACCGAAGCTGGAGAACTCGCGAAGGTTATCCAGGAAATCTTTTTGAAGGTTGGCGCTCCGGACGAAATTATTGTTGGGATCGGACCTGGCTCTTATACCGGGTTGCGGGTGGCGTCGGCGATGGCCATCGGTATCCAACTGGCGCTGGGTTGTCCTGCGTTCGGATGTCCATCCGTTTTTGGCTATCAAGAAGTCTCCTACCATGTCGTAGGCGATGCACGGCTGAGCGCGGTTTTTCTGGCCAGCATCGAGGACCAACGGTTAATACGCGGTCCCGAATTAGTCCCGGCTGAAGAATTTCGATTGCTGCGAACGAAGTGGAAGAGCGCGAAGGTTTTCGCGATCGGGCTGATCCCGGGGTGTACCGATCTGCCGATTGTTCGCCCTGAAGCGGAATACCTTGTTCGATGTCGGCAAAATTACGTTCCCTCGCTTGAGCCACTTTATCTGAAGGAGCCGCACATCACGCCGAAGCGTTCTTGAGTTTTCTGAGATTTTGGAATCGAGGGCGTGATTTTTGAGGGCTGGCCGTGTATTGGTGCAGGGCGCCATGAGAATCGTCGTCGCCTATTCCGGAGGACTGGATACGTCTGTGATTCTGAAGTGGATAAAGGATACGTACGCAGCCGAGGTTATCGCATTCTGTGCTGATATAGGTCAGGAAGAGGAACTTGAAGGACTGCAGGCCAAAGCCTTACGGACAGGAGCGTCCAAATGTTACGTGGATAATTTGCAAGAGGAGTTTGCCCGTGACTTTATTTTTCCAATGTTCCAGGCGTCAGCACTGTACGAGAACCAGTATTTTCTCGGAACGAGTATTGCCCGGCCGCTGATCGCAAAAAGAATGGTGGAAATTGCTCGTGCCGAAAACGCGAAAGCAGTCGCGCATGGGGCCACGGGCAAAGGGAACGACCAGGTTCGGTTCGAGTTAACGGTTGCTTCGTTAGCGCCGGAAATTGAGGTACTTGCTCCCTGGCGGCTTGAAGAGTTCCGAGAACAATTTCCTGGCCGCGCCGAGATGATCCGGTACGCAGAGGAACATGGTATTCCGATAGCGGCCAGCGCCAAAAAACCGTATTCGATGGATCGTAACCTTCTCCATATCAGTTTTGAAAGCGGCGTATTGGAGGATCCATGGGTGGATGCCACTTGTGCCGATCTGCGGGATATGTACAAATTGAGCGTTGCTCCAGAGGACGCTCCGGACCTCGCTGAGTATCTGGAGCTGGAATTTGATCGCGGGCTATGTGTCGCTCTGGGTCACAATGATCTGCCAAGATTGCTGGATCAGCTCGGCTTCCAAGGCGATCGGCTAAAAACCGAGGAAGATCGTATTCGCCTCTCTCCTCTGTGGGTGATGAAGGTCTTAAATATCCTCGGTGGCCGAAATGGCGTCGGACGGGTGGATATGGTGGAAAATAGGTTCGTGGGAATGAAGAGCCGAGGAGTCTACGAAACGCCGGGTGGCGCTATTTTGTTTTTTGCGCATCGACAGATCGAGTCTCTGACAATGGATCGCGAAGTGATGCATCTCCGGGACGCGCTCGGACCGAAGTACGCCGAGTTGATTTATAATGGATTTTGGTTTGCGCCTGAACGCGAAGCCCTTCAGGCCCTAATTACGGAATCGCAGAAGCATGTTAGCGGAATCGTTCGCGTGAAAATTTACAAAGGCAACATTGCCGTGGCCGGACGCAAAAGCCTGGTCAGCTTATATAGCTCGGATATCGCAACAATGGAAGCTGACCCGACCAAAGCATATAATCAGTCGGATGCGACCGGTTTCATCGCTTTGAACTCGCTTCGTTTAAAGGTTGCCGCCAAGCTAAGGAAAACGTGATTGCCGTCCCGTGGTATAGTATGGCTTTTCAGCTGGATCGTAAGTGCGTCGGGATATTCCAAACGCAGCGACGTCCCTTGCAAGGGGGCGAGCTGAGAAGACTCAAGGATGCTTGCGGTAGTGTTTCGCGGCAGGAGCCGCATCTAAATATCGAAATCTGTAAACAAAATCTCTGACCGATGTAGAATCTTTAGATCAGACCATTACCTGTTCTCCCTATGACTCTATTTGCAAACCTGCCACGGTGGTGGATTACGGTTGCCGCTCTTGTCGTCTCGGCAATTCTCCTTTCTCCCTTCTATTGGGTGCTGGTTGGCAGTTTCATGACCCCGGCAGAACTCTTTGGCGGCCAGATGTCTCTTTGGCCGAAACATTTTGCCTTCCAGAACTGGTCGGTCGCGGTAAGTCGTCTTTGGCCGCACATTCAAAACAGTCTCCTGGTCAGTGCGGTGGCGTCCGTTGGAACACTCCTGATCACGGCGCCAGCCGCTTATGGGCTCGTGTGGAGGAAACCGCGGGGACGCCGGACCATGATGGCGTTCATGTTAATGACGCAGATGCTGCCGGCGATCGTCTTTGTAATCCCGTTGTTCATCGTGTTCACCAAGATCAACCTCGTGAATACACTGGGCGGGCTGATCCTGGCTGACATGACATTTACGATCCCTTTCGCCGTGATCATGTTGTCCGCTTACGTGAAGGACCTCCCGTACGAGCTGGTCGAGGCCGCGCTGGTGGATGGTGCGGGCCAGTTGCGAGCGTTTCTCATGATCGTCCTGCCCATGACCCTTCCCGGTCTCATCACGGTCGGCGTTTTCAGCTTCCTGATTCCTTGGGGCGACCTCATTTTTGCGTTGAGCCTTATCACTGAAGCCAGCTTACAACCATTGACGCTCGAACTTTACAAGGCCTTTGGCCAGTACGGAGTCGATTGGGGCTTCCTGTTGCCTGGCAGCGTTCTGACGGCAATTCCGGCTGTGCTTTTCGTGATCGGGGCGAGCCGGTTCATCGTGGCCGGTGTGACTCGCGGGGCCATCAAATGATCCGGAACTAAGATGAGCACCAAGGCGAAAATATCGGCCACACAGGATGGGCAATCTGTGATCGAAGAACGCTCGCGGCGGGTGCCGAGAAAGGCGCGCTTTGACGTTTCTCCCTATATGTTCATTCTGCCCTTCGTCATTTTCTGCCTGGCGCTGCTGCTCTACCCGGTCGTGTACAGTTTGACGTTGAGCTTTCGGCAAGCCACCGTCGACACTTTCGTCAGCGGAAACATGCCTTTCAACGGTTTTACACAATACCAGGCCGCGGTTGCTGATCCCGTTTTCTGGAGAGCGGTCGTCAACACTGTCTTGTTCGCCTTTTTTAGCATCCTCTTTCAATTCAGTATCGGGTTTCTGCTGGCGCTGTTCTTCCAGGCAAACTTTCCTCTTAAAAACTTTTGCTTGGCTTTGCTACTAATCCCTTGGGTATCGCCGGTGCTGACCGCCGCAAACATTTTCAAAGGACTCTTTAACGAGATTGGTCCGGTCAACCAGATCTCTCATCTGATTGGCTTAGGCCCATTCCCGTGGCTGGCAGATCCCGCCTACGCGTTTCCTGCCACGATCGTAGCGAACATCTGGATTGGGTTTCCTTTCAATTTTATCCTTCTATATGCAGGGATGAGAAGCATCCCGGCTGAGGTCTACGAGGCAGCAAAGATTGATGGGGCGCGTTTCTGGAAGCGAGTGGCACACATCACGTTGCCGATGCTGAAACCGGTCTCGGTGGCAGTCCTGACACTTGGAACCATCTATACTGTCAAGGTGTTCGATCTGGTGTTTATTATGACGGGCGGCGGTCCTGCGAACGGGACCCAACTCCTGTCTACCTATGCGTACCAAGTGGGATTCTCGCTCTTGAACTTCGGAGAAGCCGCCGCGATCGCGACACTCATGGTCTTGCTTGTGCTTTTACTCAATCTCGTGCAACTGCTTCTGCAGCGAAAGTGAGCGGCAGTCAGAACCCGCTGGGCCGGCTATTTGGATAGTATCGCCTTAATCTTTGCGGCAGCGTCCTTTAACGCCTCCTCGGCGCTAGCCTGCCCTGTGAGCGCACGCTGGATTGCCGACCGAGCCGCCAAAGAGATCTCCGGGTACTTCGCCCCGCCATCTTGCGACCTGGCCCGGGCTGTATCCATTTGATCCACAAAAGGCTGCAACTCGGGATTAGCTTCGCCCTGCTGCTTGGAGACGCTGCGGATAGACGAAATATAGTTGAAGGTATCGCAAATTTTACGCAAACGCTCCGGGTCCTGCGTGAATTGAACGAACTTCACCGCTGCCTGTTCAACTTTGGGGTCGCCCTTGAGGACGCACCAAACCTCGCCGCCAAGTGGGACGACCGGTTTCGAGCCCTCTTTCGGTACGGGGATCGTCACGATGCCAAAATCGATGCCGCTCTTCTTTACGTTCGCCAGCTGCCAGGGTCCCATCACCATTGTGGCTGCGCGCTTACCGATAAACTGGTTAGGAACGTCGCCCTGGTTCCAATTGACAACGTCTTTTGAGGCGTAACCTTTCTTCACCCAGTCGACCCATAGTTCCAGCGCGGCCTGAGCGTTTTTCGAGCTGAGATCACTTAAGCTACCGCCGTTACTCCAAAGGAACGGTTCCCACTGCCAGGTAGCTTCCTCGGTATTCACCGCCGAGAAGGCGATCCCGTACACCGGGCTTTTGGTCGTTTTGGCGGCAGTATCGGTGAGCTGATCCCAGGTCTGGGGCGGTGTAGTGATGCTGCCGTCCGCAAACAGCTTTTTGTTGTAGTAAAGAGCAAGGCTATTGCTGCCGATCGGCACACCGTAAACCTTGCTGCCGTCGGTCACGGCAGCCTTGGGGCCAGCGTACAAATCATTCCAGACCTGGATCTTAGCAACATCGGCGGAAATGTCCTTAAGGATGCCGGCTTTCGCAACTCGCAGCACGTCAGGGTTGTCGATCGCCGAGATGGCCGGGGGCTTGCGCACTGCGGCCATCTGCAGCGTACGGCTGACCAGCTCCCCAAACGGTACATACGTGAAGTGAACTTTAATGCCTGGATTTGCGGCTTCGAAGTCCTTCTGCAGTTGATTGAGGGCATCGATCTGACCTTGCACGTTGAAATAGTGCACGATTTCAACGGTGACTTCTTCGGCCGGTGCATTGACCAGTCCTAGACCTGCAAGTGCGGATCCGAGCAGGATCAACCAGCGGAACCGTAGTGTTCGTTTGATATGAGTTTTCATTTGGATTTAAGTTGGGGTTGTCGGGGAAAGCGGTTTTGCGGAGACGCGGCAATGTTCCTGGGCCCAAGCGCTGTTCTAACTTGCCGGCTTAACGTCCGTGCCGTAGCCAAACTAACATTTCGCCCGGGGCACGATTGTCCCAAGCGTAATACGGAATCATTTTGATCGTGCAAGTTTTTCTCGCAGGCGCAGAAATGGGATAGAGCGAGTTTTCCTCCTGTTCCTCTATCGATCCTGGCACTGAAAGCGAAACGATCTCGCTCAGGGCGCCATCCACACGCTCGAGGTCAGCACCTTTCTCCGGGTCGATCATCATCCTGTCGAGACCAGATGCATTGTCGATCTCTTCTGCGCAATAGACCAGAGGCCCTCGACTGATCGCAACCCTGCCTCGATTGCCGATTACTTCGTAGTTTGAGAAGTGCGTTTGCACCTGCATTTGAAATCGCGCTGTCACTTCGTCCCCTGACTTCCATGCGCGTGAGATCACGGCATACCCGGAAACAATCTCTGGGGCGACGTCTTCGCCATTCACTGCAAACTGGTAATCGCCAGACCATTCAGGGACTCGGAGCAGTACTTCGAAAGAAGTGCCGGGAACGCTTTCGAATCGGAGTGACGCAGCACCGTCGAAGGGAAAACCCGAGCTAGTAACTAAAAAGGCGTCCTGGTCATCGATCGGGAAACTGGCCTCGCTTGACACGTAATGATGAATCGCAATTGCTCTGGGACCGGCGGAATAGAGATAACCGGAAAACGAAAGGATCAGGCGCGCAAGATTTGCAGGGCAGCAGGGACACCACCACGGCCAAACTACCCTGTGCTGAGAACCGTCGCTCGCGAGCGGGTTATGGTAAAAGAAGGATTTGCGGTCGAGCCCAAGCCCACCCAGAACGCCGTTGTAAAGGGTTCTCTCCATCGTATCGGCGTATCGGCTGTCCAGATCGATTTGAAGCATGCGGTGCGCCCATTGCAGAAGGCCGATCGCTGCGCAAGTCTCCGCATAGCTTTCGAAATTCGGCAAATCGTAACCTTTGGTAAATCCCTCGTTCTCGGCAGCTGAGCCAATGCCCCCGGTGACGTAGACTTTGCTTTTGCAGAGGTCTTGCCAGAGGTTTTTGCAGACCTCGACGAGTTCTTCATCCCTCAATTCGCAGGCAAGATCAGCGACCGCGCTGTAGAAGTACATCGCGCGCACGGCATGTCCAACGACTTCCCGTTGTTCCCGGATCGGCGCATGCGCCTGCATGTAGGCGTAGGGAGATACCGGGTGATTTGGACGAAATGTTGTTGCATCCAGCCTTTCAACTGCTTCCCAATCGAAGTAGTGGGGTTTAGTGCCTCGCTCTTCGATGAAAAACCGACTGAGATCCAGATAGCGCTGTTCGCGTGTCAGACGATAAAGTCGAATCAGAGCCAGCTCGATTTCAGGATGACCGCAGTAACCCGGTATCTGATCAGATCCGGCGCCAAAGACACTCACCAGATAATCCGTTAAACGGATGGCTATATTGAGCAACGTTTCTTTGCCGGTCGCCTTCCGGTGGGCGACTGCTGCTTCGATGAGGTGACCGGCGCAATAGAGTTCATGCAGGTCGCGAAGGTTCTTGAAGCGGTGACGCGGACGCCAAGTCAGGATGTGGCTATTAAGATAGCCATCCGCTTGCTGAGCGCCCGCGAGAAGTTCAATCGTCCCGTCCACAAGCGTTTCGAGCTTCGCATCTCGATGATGCTGAAGATAAGCGCTAGCCGCCTCGAGCCATTTTGCCACGTCTGAATCCCAGAAGATGCTCCCTCCCCAATACCAGTTGTTCGCCTCTTGACGACCACGGTGCATGCGTTGATCGAGCCGCAGGCCGTCCAAGTGACCCTGGTGCAGCATTTCAGTGTAGATGTGACCGAGGGTGACCTGTCCCACCTGTTGCTGCAAATTGTACCAGAAGCCGCCGGTGAGAGAAACGCGCGTTAAATCCAGAGGTTGCCAGAGGGGGAGCATTGTCCAGAGTTTTTAGTATGAAACCGCGCATCACCGCAACGGGAGTATGCAGTAGAATACCCGTCCGATTCCGACATTTTGCAGGAAAGGATTCTTCTCCCCGACGAGATCAAGAATTTCGGCTGTATCGGCCTCCGTGAGATCGACCGCCTGTCTCCATGGTACGTGCATTTCGCGAACGGCGGACGCCAGCTCGCGCGGATTTCTCTTCGGAAGCACGCTCGATGAGCAACGTCCGCAACCCACGGGACGCGGCTTCGACCGCTGCGCCGACGTCCTGTGGCGCCGCTGCGAACTATCACGCAATCCCAAGCCGTAGAATGATCCGAGATCGCTTGCGTTGGGAGATTTGTGTTCACGCCGATTAGAGCGACCTAGTGTCCTGTCCCCTAAATAAGAGGTATATTGTTGCGATCAAAATGGGCCGTCGGCAAGGCGCGAGGAGGGAGCATATCTGAATCGATACGTGACCGACGAGCAACGCCGCCGCCGGCCCATTTTCATCGCAACCCTCTGGGCCGGGG
>JAFAQT010000298.1 GCA_019246215.1 Verrucomicrobiota bacterium | reverse complement strand
TTACGACGTCGCAGCCAGAGAATCACTCGCCAACGAAATCAATCAGACCTACGGAAACCTGGTCACTCCGGCGCTTTCGATCGCTGAGCTCTTTGATATTAAAAATCGGCTCGATAAAGCAGATGCCATTGCGCAGAACTACGGAGTCGACCTGGATTATCGGGAGCACACTTATGTCGAATTGTGCGAGTTTGAAAGCAGGATTCGCCTGGCCCTCACGCTCAACCAGCAATACCGCACAAACATCGACTGGCGAGAGTATGGGTACCCTCAGCTAGTACAGATGGAGGAGCAATTAAAGTCGCAGTCAGAGTCTGCCAAGCATTGAACTGAGCCGGATTCCAATCCGTCTGTCGGCAAATTCAAAGTCCGGCCCTCGCGGATGCCCCAAGCCTCAGAGCCCCTTGTGGACCTCCAACGGTGAGCTTGATCGACGGCCAAAATACCCTTTCGTTCCGCGGAACTCCGGGATACTGCGCTCCTCCAGAGAGGCGTCGATTTTGACGATAAGCCTTTCTCTAGGCTTTCTTTGCGTCCCTGGTGAACGTAAGTTCCGATCTTTGGGGACTTGCTCCGAATTTTTCAAATGACAGACCGCCAGGTATTAGCACAGAACCGACCCTGGACCGTACAAATGGAAGCGGTGGTGCAGGAGGCATCGAAACGCTGTCAGCAACTCTCTGTCGCAGGTGGGGTCTATGCACTGAAAGACGGCCTTATGAGTCGCGACCTGAAGATGAATGTCAGCTGTCCAGGCCAGACATCGTCACCCTCCAGGACCGCACTTATGGCAATGCAAACGGGGAGTATCCCAATGAGCTCATCAACTTCTGCCTGGAGGAGATACTCTTGAATCAAGTAAGCGCGGCCGAATCCGGGCTCCTGAGAATTGGCCAGCGAGAGGTGCACCTCTGGAGCATTTGGTTAAGTGCTCCCGATGCGGTACTGGCTTATTATCGTTCAATGCTTTCTTTGGAGGAGGGCCAACGCGCCGAACGGTTCACCTTCGAAAATTTGAAGCATTCTTATATCCTTTCTCGCGGTGGGCTGCGGATCTTACTCGCACATTATCTCGGGTGTCCACCGGACCAGATAGAGCTCATTTGCGGACCACGGGGTAAACCGGCACTTCCAGGCTCAGCCCGGATTCAATTCAACGCTTCCCATTCGGGTCAGATGGCTGTCTTTGCATTCACCGTTGGTTGTGAACTGGGGGTCGACGTGGAACAGATTCGGGAGCTGGACGACCTGGAATCAATCGCGGCGCGCTTCTTTTCCGCCGAAGAAGCAACGGAATTGCTCTCCCTGAAACCTGACGAGCGAGTCCTGGGCTTTTTCCGTTGCTGGACTCGAAAAGAAGCCTTCGTTAAGGCGGTCGGAGGGGGCTTGGCGATCCCGCTCAATAGCTTTCAGGTAACACTCCTCCCTGGAGTCCCGGCTCGCTTCGTCCAGATAACCAGCGATTTGGAAAATGCCGGCGCCTGGACACTGCAGCACCTGGAGCTGGCCCCCGGTTACGTAGGCGCGTTGGCATACCGGGACAGCCAACGGCTCACGACGATCCACCCTGTCATGCGAGCCCACGAGGTTCCGGAATTGCTTCATGCACCCTTCTCCGCGCAAATGAGGGGCGGCGATTTTTGATAGTCACTCTATCTGCGCTGCTTTCTCCTTGATGCGGCAGCCGTGAGTATCATCGCCTGCGATCAAAGCATGCACAGGCCGAGCAGACCAGATTCCGATCGACCGGCGCCGTGGAGAAAACCTGAACTCCCAGCAAAAGAATCGAGAACCAGAATGCTCTCCTCCCGCTCACGCGGGACCATTGACGCATCCTATCACTCACCAACTCCGCCAACCAGGCTTGTCTTAGATGTTTTCGTAATGACTTTTTAGTTGAGACCGGACGAATCGGACTGACTGAGCGGCTTCCTCATCGAGGTCGGCGCTGCCGAGGAGATCACGGTAAACAGAAATGTCGCGACCAACTTCCCCGCCGGGAACCAGGAAGGGTTCCATCACAACTGCGCCCTGATAATTGATCTCCTTCAGCGCCCCAAAGATCTCCAGCCACGGCATACGGCCGCGTCCTGGAGGACGACGATTGGTTTCGCCCAGATGGAAATGACCGAGCCGAGCGCCAGTTTCGAGGAGGCAACCTCTGAGACTGTCCTCCTCGATGTTCATGTGGAACGTGTCCAGAAGAAGTTTGCAGTTGGGGCTGTTGACCCGTTCGGCAAAAGAAATCCCTTCCGCCGCGGTGTTCATGATGAATTGCTCAAAGCGATTAACCACCTCAACGCAAAAGATGACGCCGCAATCTTCGGCCGTTTTGATCGCCTCGCGCACCCCTTCGACGGCCCGGTCCGTAAGAACTCGCTTGTCTTCGTCGGGTCCCAATTTGCGCGGCCAGGAGCTGTAATTGATGCCGGCCATGATTGTGCCTCCCAGGTATTTCATGGCGCGCGCAACGTCTTGAAGAAACTCAATCCCTCTTTTGCGGGTTGCGGCGTCGGCCGAGGCCAGATCCATGTCGCCTTGCAAGCCAATGCTGTACGTCAGAGTGAGGCCCGCATTTTCGGCGGCTGCCTTGACGGTGTCCCGCTCCTTGTCACTCATACGCGTGATTTTTGGAGCGTTGATTTCAAGAACTTCGAAGCCGCATTTTTGGGCTCGACCAACGAATTGGATCGGGTCCGAGCTCCAGGACTGAGTCCAATATCCAAAGTGTATTCCGATGGGATTCATCTGAAGGTTTAGATTCAAATTAACAGACTGAAGATCTCCCTTGGCCTCTCAATTGCTATCGAATCGAATTGAAGACACCGGCAGCAACCGATCAAGGTGAGGAAAGATCTAAGGAAGGCCGCCCAGCGACCAGATCACCGCGAACTAGAAAGCTCAACTGAGAGATTGATCACCTCGCGTCGATAGAGCCGTATTGCGACCCTCTCGACCAGTTTCCGTTGACCCTGTTTGATGGTACGGCCTACACCACAAGATCCGATGACATCACGATAATACCGGACGCAGAACTCACGGAATTCTTCATCATTCCACAGCCCATCGTACCCGAGAACAGTTCCCACCTGCAGGCTTTCGCTCTGAAAATCCGTTCCGTTTGGCTGGCGCACCTCAGCGCTCAGATTTCTGAAGCGCTCGCTGCCAATTCTTAAATCAAACTCGATGAGCGAGTCGATCTGGCTTTCGTCTGGCGCGAAAGCCGAATTTTTTTTCAAGTTTATCCGGATACACTTGAACTCAATTGTTCCAATGGCCATTTCCGTATGTGGTGTCAGCGTTGAATTTGAGTTTGATGACAACATCTTAGTTCCGCAATCCTTGCGGCACGATTTCCGATTCTTTTTTTTGGGGTGTAAAAAAACGTCCAACCATAACGTATCGCGTTAACTCGCGCAAGCCGACAGCCTCAGCGATCACTCCACTGGCCATCGCCGAGTATTACGTACAAAGCCGGCAATCGGGTTCGAACCGATGACCTGCTGATTACAATCAATTGAGTCTACCTACGTAAGTCCTTATCTCCTAGGAAGATTCACGCAATGCTTTGTAGAAAAAGGCAGTTATTGACATAGAATGACTGCATTGATTGCACCGCGATTCTGTCCTTATGGCTCGATCATGGGAACCCGAAACAAAATTCGTAGAGGGTCGGAAAAAACCGTGGCAACTCTGGATCCCGACCTCAATGTCGTCAACAGAAATGTGCAGCGGCTCTTTTTTGAAACCAAAAGGACAGCCCAGGGCTGCGGCCGACGTGCTCCAGACGGCGCGGAAATTTCGGCCGAACACTTCTTGATTTGAGTTCGGCGCGAAGGGCAATCGCCGCTAAAGCATTTCAACTCATCGGAGAACGATCCGACGTTGCGCTGCTCGAACTGATTCGTATCGGACTGCCGGCCGAACAAAGGCGCAACGCGAGCGTACCCTGGTTCGAAAATAATCGATGAGTTTATCGTAACCAAACAAGCTCAAAATTCAAAACATTGTTACAATTTGTGCTACACCCGAAAAAGGTTCTCGGTTTTGGATGCGCGGGCGTTTTCCGAAATGACGACTGATTTTCTGACGGGAGTTTTAAAACTCCTCCCTCCATCAAACCTTAATTTTGAGATCCGGCACCTCAAGAGCATTCTTGCCTAACGAAGAAACGAGGTTGGATTACTGAGAACCCGACTAGGCGATTAGAGCTCAGAGACCCGGCTAAGACTGCCAACCCTGAGGCGATTCCTAAAGGTGAGATGCGCAATCAAGGCCGACGCGTCGGTCCCCGCGGGCAATGGTGTTGCCGCATATTCTTAA
>JAFAQT010000206.1 GCA_019246215.1 Verrucomicrobiota bacterium | reverse complement strand
GGCATTTGGTTTTTGACATGGTGTACGGACCTCAAGAAACGCCTTTGGTGCGTTTCGCCCGGGAAAAAGGAGCGAGGTCCGCAGATGGTCTGCTGATGCTACTTCATCAGGGAGTTTTTGCGTTCGAGATCTGGTTCGGAAAGCCTGCTCCCGCAGAATTGATGCGTAAAGCATTGTTCGCCGCAGCAGGAAGGTAACTGAGTAAAGTTGTCAGTGCCAGTGTCAGTGGAAGAGAGTACAGCTCAGGCTTCAAACCGGGTGAACGTTATTCCAGCGGAAGTTTTACGGGCGAACTGTCGGCTTTCCTCGTTTATTACTTTCTCAGAAGACGCAAATTCCCGTCTAACTCTTTTTCCCCACTGACACTGACACTGACACTGGCACTGGCAACTTTTGTCGAAGGGCTGTAACGTTGCGCGCTCGACCCGGTCATGGCACTCGTAGAACCACTCATAGAGATCGCAAAGGCTAATGGATGCGCTGACTTGGAGGCGTGTCGAAAAATCGTTCGAGCCGCCGTGGAAGAACAGCGCTCCGTGATACAATCCATCCTGGAATCGCGGTTAGTGGATGAAACAGGGTTCTTGAATGGCATCAGCCGCTGGCTCGAGATTCCCTGGTGGAATGAACCAATTACCGGCGTGCCCGCACCCTTGCGCGAGAAAGTGCCGGCAAGAACTGCGCTCCGCTACCGTGTCATCCCTTTACGAGAAGACGAGCATGAAATCTGGATAGCCTTTTATGATCCGTTTGATCTGCTTGCGCGCCAGACATTGGCGTCATCGCTCGACCAGCGCATCATGTATGCCATGGCGACACGCTCGCAGATCGTCCAGGCACTTCGGCAAGGTTACGGAGTCGGTGCTGAGACTTTCGAAGCGATCCTCGAGGGCCGCTCTGAAGATGAGCTCGGGCTCGATGTAAGACAGGAAACCAATGTTCTCGATCTTGACGACTCGGAAGCGTCGGTGGTGAAATTCGTCAACCAGATCCTTCGCGAGGCCCTGGAACAACGAGCCACCGATATTCACGTCGAGCCGTTGCAGGACGATCTTCAGATTCGCTATCGGATCGATGGGGTGCTGCACGAGGTTCCTGTGCCGCCCAACATTAAGGTGCTCCAGGCATCGGTCATATCCCGGCTCAAGATTATGGCTCATCTCGATATAGCCGAACGACGTCTTCCTCAGGATGGCAGAATCAACCTGGAACTTGACGCACAGCCAATCGACGTACGCGTTGCCACCATTCCCTCAGTTGCTGGCGAAAGCATCAGCTTACGACTTTTGGGCCGGGAGCGATTCACCTTTGATCGACTCGGGTTGGAGAAGGCAGCCCAATCACATGTTCGTCAGCTCCTGGCGATGCCGAACGGGATCGTGCTCCTGACCGGGCCGACCGGTTGCGGAAAGTCGACGACGCTTTATACGTTTCTGGCCAGCTTGAATACAAAAGAGCGCCGAATCGTGACTGTCGAAGACCCTGTGGAGTACAAGCTGCCTGGAGTTATTCAGATCGCAGTCAAACCGGAGATTGATCTGACCTTTGCCAATGGGCTTCGAAGTATTCTGCGAGGCGATCCGAATGTGATCATGGTCGGAGAGATGCGGGACCGTGAAACGGCTGAGATCGCCATCCGTGGTGCCCTAACGGGGCATCTTGTATTTAGCACTTTGCACACGAATGATGCGATCGGAGGGATTACTCGGCTTGTGGATATGGGAATTGAGCCATTCCTGGTAGCAAATGCCGTTCGCGTGTTCATAGCGCAACGACTTGTCCGAGTGCTGTGCGCAAGATGTAAACGTTCCGTCGAACACGCTGAGACCTATTTGAATCAAATAGGATTCCCGCTGGAACAGGCCTCAAAGACGATGGCTGCCGTGGGCTGCGATTATTGTCGGCACACTGGCTATGAAGGCCGAGCCGCAATCTTTGAATTCTGTGCAGTGTCGCAGCGGTTGCAGGATTTGATCACCCAGGGTCGTCCCGAATCGGTCATCCGCGCAGCGGCCCTGGAGGAAGGAATGATTCCGTTGCGAATGTACGGGTGGACCAAGGTTATTTCCGGATTAACGACCGTGGAAGAAGTCGTGCGCGTGACGGCTTCAGATCTTGAGATGTCAGACGAGTGATAGGTATGGCCGTATTTTCATACAATGCCGTCAGTCGAGACGGAGGTCGCGTCTCAGGGCAAGTGGAGGCGCAGAGTCGTGCAGAGGCCTTCCGCAAGCTTGATCGCGACCGTCTGCAGCCCATCTCCTTAGTGCAGCAGGATGGCGGTGAACCGGGCGTTTCGCGGGTCAAAGCCACCGATGAGCCGGTGGCCACACGAAACATCCGATTATCAGGTAGCCAGATCATTTTATTTACCGAGGAGATGAGCGATCTTCTGGATGCCGGCATGCAGTTGGAGCCGGCGCTCAGAGTGATGGAGAGCAGGAAAGAACTCTCCAGTATCAAATCGGTAGCCTCCGCACTTCGTCAGCAGGTGCGGGAAGGGAGTAGTCTCTCACATGCGCTCCGATTAGTTTGCCCCTCCTTTGGAGATCTTTTTTGCAACCTTGTCGCCGCGGGCGAGCTGAGCGGATCTTTACCCCAACTTCTTCGGCGTCAGGCCACCTTTCTGGTCACGCTGGATGATCTGCGGAAAAAAGTGGTAAGCGCGCTGATTTATCCGGCAATGATTTTTGTGCTGGGGATCGGCTTGATATTCCTGTTCATGAGTTACCTTGTCCCGCAATTGACGACCCTGTTCCAAAAGACCGGAAGGGACCTCCCTCTATTGACAAGACTCCTGGTGCAGACAAGTGATGTTTTTTCTCATTACTGGTGGGCGTTTGTCGGAGGTGTCGCTGTCACAGTTTTTTGTTTTCTTCAGCTCATTCGGACAGTGGCGGGCCGCCGATGGTGGCATCGCACGCAACTCCAACTGCCGCTGTTCGGTTCGGTTTTGCGGGGGCGGTTCTATGCCCAGTTTTCGGAGACCATGGCGAATCTCATCGCTAACGGCATCCCTCTTTTGAACAGTCTCCAACTAATGACCAGCGCGATCGGAAATCTGCACCTTCGTGGTCTGATGGAAAAGGTTGTGGAAATGGTCCGCGAGGGCGGGTCACTTTCCCGCGCACTCCAGCGGGTGGGCGAATTTCCCCCGTTATTCATCGATATGATTGCCGTTGGAGAGCAAACCGGTGACCTGGCCCGGGCACTCGGGAGGGTGGGACGCCGTTACGACAAAGAACTGAACATCAAGATTCAGCGCCTGACTGCTCTGGTCCAGCCTGTCGTGATCCTGGTGATGGCCGGGATGGTTGGAGTGATCGCGTATTCGATCATAAATGGGATTTTCGATGCCGTTGCTGGGCTTCGCCCGCAATAAATAGCCAACGCTAGATGAGCCAGATCCAATTGCTGAGCATGGATTTCGACGGAACTCTGGTGCGTCACTGGGCATCTCCTACCTATCCCGACGAACTGGTCCGACTATTGCATCAACTTCGTCGAAACGGAGTTTTCTTGGCCTTCAATACGGGCAGGACCATTCGACTGGTGGAAGAAGCTCTGCAAGTGACGGGATTTCCGGTGAGACCAGACTTTGCGTTGACCAGTGAACGAGAAGTTTTCCGCTGGAACGGCTCATTATGGGAAGACTACGGAGAGTGGAATTCACGGTGTCGGGAAGAGCACGATTCTCTTTTTGCCAATTGTGCGGCTCTGCTGGTACAGATCGAGCGGCACCTCGAATCGACCACCGCCGCTCGGCTCCACTATGACGAAAACCGGTTTTCGGGCGTGGTATCGACGACGAATGCGGAGATGGATGAAATCTGCCGGTTCATCGAAACAAAGCGTTTTGAGTTTCCTGATTTCGCCTACCAGCGAAATTCGATTTACCTCCGATTTTGCCACCTCGCATATAACAAGGGCACCGCCTTGGCCGAATTGCAGCGGCTAATCGGTATCCCGAGCGAAGCGACGTTCGCAGCCGGAGACAATTTCAATGATTTGCCGATGTTAAATCTTACGTTTGCTCGTTTCCTGGCCTGTCCCTCGAATGCCCTCGAGGAGGTCAAAGCCACGGTAAGAAACCAGGGAGGCTTTGTTGCCTCTCAGGATAGCGGCTTCGGAATCTGCGAAGCGTTGAGGTATTTCTTTCCGAACCTGCCGTGAGCGTGCATCGCTCACGGATCTGTTAAGACTTCGTCAGCGCTACGGGCTTCCTGCTTGCCGGTGAAATTTCGAAAATTCTAAGATGGCCGCCTGTTTTGCCGTCATGAGCGAGAAAATTCTGATCGTCGAGGATGAAATAGATGTCGCAGAACTGCTCGGACATCATCTGCGAGGCGAAGGATTCTCCGTCGAAATTGCCAATAATGGGCGAGTCGCGTTTGCCATCATCAAAAACCAGCCTCCAGCTCTGATTGTTCTTGATTTGATGCTGCCGGAAATCTCCGGTCTCGAGCTCTGCCGAATGATAAGATCGAATCCGGGAACCAGTCACGTGCCAATCGTTATGCTTTCAGCCAGAACCGAAGAAATTGATCGCGTGCTGGGATTTGAGCTTGGGGCCGACGATTACGTGGTGAAGCCGTTCAGCCCTCGGGAGCTAGTACTGAGGATCCGCGCTATTCTCCGGCGCTTTTCGCAAGACAAAGAGCAGGTTTTACTCCGAGTGGGAGATCTCGTTCTCGATCGTTCTCGCCACGAAGTGAGGGCGGCTGATCGCGTCATTGACTGTACCGCGACAGAATTTAAGCTGCTGGCCGTCCTCATGGAGCGACAAGGCCGAGTGCAGGAACGCGATCGGCTACTGACGGATGTATGGGGGTATGATTCGGTCATCGATACCCGTACTGTGGATACCCACATGCGCAGGTTGCGCGATAAATTGGGTCCTCATGGATCTTACATTGAAACCATTCGGGGCTTTGGCTACAGGTTAGCCTTGCAAGGAGGGGCCTGACGCGCGCCCGATTGTTTCACGAATGTCACCGGCACGCAACCTGATCGTAACATCTTATTGGTGAGGTCACGTTCGTCGGTATGCGGCTTGACCTGCTGCGTGTCCTGACTTTTAAATGAAGATAACCTTAATTGTAGTACGACCAGGGAGCTTAGAACAATGATCAAACGTGCACTGCCGATGTTGGCGTTTGCTGCTGTATTCGCGTCAACAAACTTGACTGCGCGCGCGCAATCAAAAGGTGATCAGGCGCTGCTCGATGCCCTCGTGCGAAAAGGTGTCCTGACTGAGAAGGAGGCCGAGGAAATCAGCGCCGAGACTGCCAAGGAGGTGACTTCAGGGCCGGCGGATAAAATTAAAATCGGTGATTGGGTGAAGGAACTGAAACTCAGTGGCGACCTTCGGGTCCGGAACCAATGGGATCAGCGCACGCCGATGGTACTGACCAATCCCCGCTTAGGGGCTCAGGACCGACA
Source organism: Verrucomicrobiota bacterium (assembly GCA_019246215.1). Taxonomy (GTDB): domain Bacteria; phylum Verrucomicrobiota; class Verrucomicrobiia; order Chthoniobacterales; family JAFAMB01; genus JAFAMB01. The sequence continues at coordinate 1,682 of JAFAQT010000206.1, read as the reverse complement.
AATTCCGCGTGATCGCTGGCGTTTTCGGCTGCGTCTGAATGCAGAATTCAAGCTGGCGGGCAATTTCTTTGGAGGGGTTCAGCTAGCAACGAGTGACAACCGCTCAGCTACCACCAGAAACGCGACCTATACTGGGGGATACGATAATTACGGAATCTACATCTCCCGGGCGTTCATGGGTTGGGCTCCAACCCCCGCTCTCACGTTTATCCTCGGTAAACAGGCCAATCCGTTTTACACTACCGACTTGATCTACGACCCAGAGGTCGATCCTCAAGGCCTCGTCGAACGCATCGACTTCGATAAGTTCTTTAACATGACCTTCGGCGAGCCAGTCGCGGCTGAGGGCAAAGAGGGTAAGGCCCCGCCCCCGACGCCGCCATCGCCGGGTAATTCGCTGGAGCTGAGTTTGATTGCCGGGCAGTTCGTTTTCAACAATAACAACGCAAACTCAGGCAGCACACAGCTGAAATGGGACTCCTATCAGTTTCAGGAACAGCTTCTTGCCAAGCTTAAGATCGGCGACAAACTATCGATTACGGTTAGTCCGGGTTTCTTGAGCTTCAATAACTCCTCGTCTGGTGGATTACCTGGAGCGCATGGGTCCATTGTACCGCCCTCCCAGGTGCAAGGTCAAACGTTTGACCAAACTACCACCGGTAGCGCGGTCACTTTTGGCGACACTCTCGCCAATGCTCAAGCTTTTCCAGTCACACAACGAGACCTGAACATTATTCTTGCGCCGGGCGACATCACCTACAAGATTTTTGGCAAGCCGCTGAGCCTTTACTGGGATTTTGCCTACAACTTCACGGGGGACGACCGCTTCAACAGAGACTATGGTCCTTTGTTTTCACACTACTTCTTTGTCGGCAGATCGTCGACGCCTAGTTTCAGCGGGCGGGCGACCCCCAGCTTTTCTGATAATTCGGCTTGGCTGGTCGGGCTGAAATTCGGTGAAAACAAGAAGGCTGGCGATTTTTCCGTTTCGGCTGATTATCGCCAAGTGGGAATCAGCTCCATCGACCCGAATCTTAATAGTGACAATTTCGCTCTAAGTAACCTTAACGCCCAAGGCTGGGAGTTCAATCTCGCCTACAACTTCACTGATTTCCTAACTGCCGTTTTTACACTTTACTACTCCCATGCGCTCCATCCGAACCTGTACGGTGGTTATGCGACTGGTAACGTGCTGATGTCCAACGGCCAGCCGTTTCCCTCAAGTCAGCAATACTCGGTCGCGCGGGATCGCCAAGATTTGGTGATCCAGGCGAACCTCTTGATGAAATTCTGAACGATCCTACGCAGGAAAGTTGAGTCCGATGGCGAATGTCATCTGGCTTTTTTTCGGGAGCAATGATCGCGATAAGGAGCACTTGCGCTGGGGGGGGCATAGTGGGATTCTATCCGGCCAAACTAATGCTTACTATGGAACGAGTGAGACCGATAAGGCCGGAGAATGTCGCCGAAGCATCGACCATCTCGTCCGCAGGTGATGCGCAAGGCATAGCGGTTCCCGCTTTGACGCGGACCATGATCGACGTAGACGGCGTCGATTTTCATTACGGTAAGACCAAGGCGCTCCATGGAATCAATCTGAAGATTCCAGAAAAGAAGGTGACCGCGTTCATCGGTCCGTCTGGTTGCGGCAAATCAACGCTCCTTCGGTGCTTTAACCGCAT
>JAFAQT010000431.1 GCA_019246215.1 Verrucomicrobiota bacterium | reverse complement strand
TCTCGAATTTGTAGAGTGAGGTGGACGGTTCCCGCCGATGGACCTCCTGGGGTCGGAATGTGGCGTGAAATCGTTCAATATGGACGCGCGGACGCGCGTCCATAAATTCCTACTTTCGAAAGAAGAGATTGGCTTCGTGCTGTTCGGGCGGGCATGGCGCGTTCAAAGGCACGTCGATCGGAGCAGCGTTGGCTTGAACCAAATCTTTGGTCAGGAGATAATGTTCCACCTCCTCCCCACTGACATCAGCAAGCATGATCCCGTTGATTTCAATGCATGGAGAAAGTGGCTGACCACTCTTTTGCTCCATTTCCCACCGAAAAGCCGGGTTCGTGATGATGTCCTTTTCTTCGTACGGCAGGCTGTACTTTGCAAGGACTGCGCGCACACCATTGCTCCAGCCGCAATGAGTTTTCAGATAGGCGACAATTTGCGGTTTATCCATAATGCTTTATCCAAACGATCCTCTGATAGGAGATATTGTAAACAAGTTTTGAAAGACTACTTGCGCCGATCACCTGGACGATATTCTTCCTCGGCTGCCTGGAACGCCTGTTCCAGTCCAACCATGTCTTCGCCAGGGCGCAGGCTGTCGAATGCCTCTGTTTCACGCCGGAGCTCTTCGTCGGAATAGTGAGCCGCCTTGACAGACAATCCAATACGGCGCTCCGCTTTATCGACCTTGATGACTCTCGCTTCGACTTCCTGGCCAACTTTGAGAACATCCTTGACCTTAGCCACATGCTCTTCGCTGAGCTGAGAAATGTGTACTAAGCCATCGATATCATCTTGCAATTGGACGAAAGCCCCAAAGCTGGCGAGCTTCGTCACCTTTCCCCGAACCAAGTCACCGATTTTATACTTTTGGTCGATTTCCTTCCAAGGATCGGAATCCAACTGCTTCACGCCAAGGCTGATGCGCTGATTGACCTTATCGATGTCCAGCACGATCGCCTCCACATCATCATTCTTCTTTAACACTTCGCTTGGATGATTGATTTTGCGCGTCCAGCTCAGATCTGAAACGTGAATCATGCCGTCGATCCCCTCTTCAAGTTCCACGAATGCGCCGTAAGCGGTCATGTTCCGGATTTTGCCTTTAACACGGGATCCGATGAGATATTTGTGCTCGATTACATCCCACGGATTAGGCTCCAGCTGGCGAACACCCAAAGAGATTTTCTGCTCCTCTTTGTTGACCCCCAGAACGACAGCCTCGATCAATTGGCCTTGAGTGAGCACATCGGAAGGGCGGGTGATCCGTTTGGTCCAGGAGAGTTCCGAAACGTGGATCAGCCCTTCAACACCTTCCTCAATCTCCACAAATGCCCCGTAAGGAACAAGGTTCGTCACCTTCCCGTGCACCGTCGCGCCGACCGGGAATCGCTCTTCGATCTTGTCCCATGGGTTGCGCTGCGTCTGTTTAAGGCCGAGTGATACGCGCTCCTTTTCTTTGTTGATATCGAGGACAACAACGTCAATTTCCTGGCCGATCTTGAGAAGTTCGCTTGGGTGAGTCAATCGGCCCCAAGTCATATCAGTGATATGAAGCAAGCCGTCCATTCCATCGAGATCTATAAACGCACCGAAATCGGTCAGGTTTTTGACGACTCCTTTTACGGTATCGCCCAGCTTCACGGTCTCAAGGAACCGAGTGCGTTTTTCGGCCCGTTCTTGCTCGATGATCTCGCGGCGGCTAAGCACTACGTTTTTGCGTTCGTCATTGATCTTGACGATCTTAAAGTCGTACGTATTCCCCACGAACTGCTGTAGATCCTTCGGCGGAACAATATCGATCTGTGAACCAGGGAGGAACGCTTCGACTCCGATATTGACAGTTAAGCCGCCTTTTACGACGGCCTTTACTTTACCTTTGATCAAGCCATCGCCTTCGAAGACCTTGACGATTTTGTCCCAGTTCTGTTTGTGAGCGGCCTTTTCCTTGGACAAAACAACCATCCCATCCTCGTTTTCGAGCTTTTCCAGCAGCACCTCAACTTCGTCGCCGACCTCAACGTCGCCCATGTCGTCGAACTCGGAGGCGGGGATCACGCCTTCGGATTTATAACCGATGTCCACCAGAACCTCCCGCGGCCGGATTTCCAAAACGCGGCCTTTAACGATGCTACCTTCTTTAAAATCGCGCAGGGACTTCGCGATTAGCTCCTGCATCTCTGTCATAACGTTTACAAACACCAACAAACCACGATTGCCTTAGGTTAATCTGATTCGGGCAGCCAAAACAGGCCGCCTTCACGAAATCAGAGGGAAATAGAAGTTAGGCGGAAATAGTTTCTTCCGCAAGGGTGGAGTCTTACGGGGAGTAGTTCGATTGTTACTTCATCAAGAGCATCGAACGAGCTCGTTTGATTTCGCGGGTGATCTTCCGGTGCAGATGGGCGGGCATACCGGTGACCCGTCGCGGCAGAATTTTCCCGCTTTCCGTCACAAATTTCTTGAGCAGATCCGGATTTTTGTAGTCGATAGCCTCTGTGGCTATATCGATGCGACGGCGCGGCATAATCCGGTTTGCCCGTCGAAAATTCGATCTGCGTTTGGCATTCTTCGGCTCCATGACTTACTTCACCTCCCGGTGCAGAGTGCGTCGGCGCAGGAAAGGATTGTACTTTTTCTTTTCCAGCCTGCCCGGTGTGTTGGGGCTCTTCTTGTTACGAGTGCTGATGTAACGAGAAACCGGTTTGCCTTCCGCTCTCGCTTCCGTGCACTCAAGAATAATGATGTCCCTCGGCATGACAGCTAATCTTTCGAATCGGTGATGGTGTCTTCTTCTTCTCCTTCACTGCCTTCCTCGTCGGTCAAACCGAAAAGGGAAGTGACAGGCTGTCTGACCCGCATTGCCTTTTTTTGTTTTTCAATTTGGGTCTGGCATTCAACCGTGAACCTTGCAAATGGGATCGCCTCAAGCCGCGCGTGTGGGATAGGTTTCCCGGACATCTCGCAGACACCGTAAGTTCCGGCGTCCACGCGTTTGAGCGCCTCTTCAATTTCGTACAAGGCATCCTGCTCTTGTGAGAGGAGGCTCAGTGCGAAGTCCCGGTCGTACGCGTCGCTCCCGGCATCTGCTTGATGCATTCCGAAGGCGGACGCTTCGCTGCCTTCGGCCCGTGAGCGGAGGGTATCCCGCGAAACTCCCATCATTGAGTCGAGGAGAGTGTCGCGAAGCTGCAGCAACTTGCTCTTTTGTTTCCGCAGGAAGGGAGGAAGTTTTTCGTCGCCATCTTCAATAGCCGGCGAAGGTGCTTGCTGATTTTCCAAATCGGTTGAATCAACCTCTCCGTTTTCCAACGGTGCGTCCTTCTTTTGTGCTTTTGATTTCGCCATACGCTCGACAAACAAATCTGCTGTTTTTGGTAACCGTTCCCCCAACACGGAGGGCGAACATATACTGGCAATTGCATAGCCGTGCAAGAGGAAATATGTGCCTCCTAGGAACTTGCGCTGGAGTACCGATTGAGCGCAAATCGCCAGAGGATTCTGGAAAAAAAAAGCATCAAGCATGAAGCCAACAGAAGATGCCCGGCTAACCACCAGGGCGTCTGAGAGGTATTCATCAATACGCGCGCCGGGACGTTAGTAACGACAATGACCGGGATCAACCAGCTGAAGACAAATTTGACAAGTCCTTTGAATACGGCGTCGGGGTAACGAGCTAAGTTCATAACATTGTAATAGCCCCAGATAAGCCCTTGTGACCGGACGGTCCAGAAGCTAGCCGTTCCAAGAGAGAACAAGATCGCGTAATGAATCGTTACCCCAAGTAGCATGGTGGCCAGGTAAAGAACGATCTGGCTCAGTCCAGGTACGACGTGCAACCTGTACAAAGAGTAGGTTACGATTCCGACGCCCACCCAAGCGTTGACGATCCCGTCCAGCCCAAATTGGCGGACTGAGACGGAGAACTGGCCGTCCACCGGTTGCAGAAGGATGAAGTCGAGTTTCCCGGTTCGAACGAGCTCGGGCAGATTGACGAGATTAGTGTAGAAGAACCCTTGAAATATTTGGCTGATGATCTGGTGTGTACCGACGAGTAAAACCATCTGCCACTTTGTCCAGTCCCCGATTTGATTTACGTGACTGAAAATCACCTCGATAAAGACGAGCTGGCCTACGAACCAAAGCGATTCCACGACCATCCACAGAAGAAAATTCAGCTTGAAATTCATCTCCCGGATAAGGGAGTTGCGCAGCATCACCAAGTAAACCGACAAATATTTTTGGAGCATTTAGGAGTCAGGAGATGATAAGCGCCGCGTCGACTCCAGCTAGTGGTGGGCCGGGTAAAATTTTTTGATCGCATTCACGCGGATGGATCATCAGCCGCAGCACGCAAGGGCACCTCGTATTTTGCGACTCCTGAATTCTGTCTCCTACCCCTTAGAGCGTCCGGCAGAATTCTTCGAACCGGTCCATCCCCTTCTTAATCACGTCCAAGCTGGTCGCATAGCTCAAACGCACGGTTCGATCGTCTCCGAAGGCGATCCCTGGAACTACGGCGACGTTTGCCTTGCTCAGTAAGCGATCGGCGAAATTCTGGGAGGTGAGTCCAAGCTGGGTAACATTGACAAAAACGTAAAACGCGCCGTTTGGACGCACCACACTGACGTGCGGCATTTTGGACAGCCGTTCCAGCATGTATTCACGGCGGAGATTGAACTCGTCGCGCATGTCTGTGACGGGTTGCTGGTCACCTTTGAGCGCTGCGAGCCCCCCTTTCTGCGCGAACGAACACGCGTTCGACGTGCTGTGGCTCTGAATGGAGTCAATGGCTTTGGCGATCGCTTCGGGTGCCCCTAAATACCCAAGACGCCAACCGGTCATCGCGTAGGATTTACTGAAACCGTTCACGGTGATGGTGAGTTCGTAATACTCCTGCGCAAGCGCCGCGATGCTGACGTGCTTAGAATCATCGTACACCAGCTTTTCATAGATCTCGTCCGACAGAATCAGGATTTCTTCTTGCGCGGCAACTTTTCCAATAAAATCGAGTTCCTCTTTGGTATACACGGCGCCGGTGGGGTTACCGGGACTATTCAGGATGATCATCTTAGTCCGCGGAGTCATTGCGTTTTCGAATTCCTCGGCTGTCAGCTTCCACCCATCTTCTTCTTTGGTGTGAACGAAGACAGGATCTGCCCCGGCAAGGCGCACCATTTCTGGATAGCTCAGCCAATAAGGAGCTGGAATGATCACCTCGTCCCCTGGCTGGCAGGTCGCGAGAATGGCATTGTAACAGGAATGCTTGGCGCCGTCGCTGACGATGATCTGGGATGGTTTGTAATCGATTCCATTGTCTAGCAGAAATTTGTCGGCAATTGCCTGGCGGAGTTCAGGAATGCCGGAACTGGGGGTATACTTGGTAAATCCCGCTTCCAGAGAAGCGATGGCGGCAGCCTTGATGTGTTCGGGAGTGTCGAAGTCGGGCTCGCCTGCTCCGAAGCCGCAAACATCGATACCTTCGGATTTCATCGCCTTGGCCTTGCTGTCGATCGAAAGGGTAAGAGAAGGAGTTAAACTGGACGCTCTAGAGGAAAGTTGCATAAGGACTGTTTTCAGGACTACATGTGCCACTCGGTCTTTTCAACCATGGAATTCGAAAGCCAGGAGAGAGGCTGCAGGCTCTCGGACCGAAGGCAGAGTCTCACTGCAGGAATTGCGGAATGGCCGACCGAATCGCGCGTGTATGCGTTCGGAGGGCCTCTTCCGCTCCCGAAAGAACGCTGCGGTATTCACGTCTCGATTCTACGCACGCGTTGACTATTCTCTGTCCCCTCAGCCCTTTTCCTCCGAAACTCCTAACTCCTGGTTCCTGCTTATATTTTACCTATATCTCCGTCCTATGTGCCACCATCGTCACCCACTTTCCACGGGTGCGCGTCATTTCGATTTGGCCACCGAGATCGAGGATTTTCTCGCTGGTCGCCTCGATCTGATCACGCATCAGGCCGGAAATGATCAATCTTCCTTCCGGCTTTATTGCCGGCCAAAGTCTCGCCGCAGCTTTCCGGAACAGCTCGCTATGGAGGTTTGCCGCCGCCAGATCGAAACTACCTTCCGGAGTATACTTTAGAACATCCGCACGAAACAGTTTCAAGCCATTCGCCTTGTTCAGATGAGCGTTAGTCTTGGCAACCCGAATGGCGGTGGCATCAAAATCGAATCCGAGAGCTCTTTTCGCTCCCAGTCGCAAAGCCGCGATGGCCAGAATCCCAGTCCCAGTGCCCGCGTCGAGAAATTCCCAATCACGCTTTTTTGGGGCAAGATCAATTAACAGCCGAAGGCATCCAGCCGTCGTGGCGTGTTCTCCGGTTCCGAAGGCGAGGTTCGCCGGAATGTAAATTGTGTTTAAATCGCGAACCGTTCCCCGAATCGGTTCGTCATTGACTATCCGCAATCGCCCCCGAATGGAGATCGGCTTTCTCGAAACAACGCTGCGAACCCAATCTGCGGTTGAATGATTAAGGTCGCGAACCTCACCGCCAAAGCACCTCAACAGCAGGGCCGATTCGTTTACGGTCACGTCAAAGACCTCGAGGCGGACTTTGCGGGCGCTTGTAAACTGGCTGATGGCTAGCCGCTCCCGGCCGAGGAACGCTAATCTTTCTTGCCATGAATCGAGCCATTTTTGGGTGCTTATTTTTCTCCAGACGAGCATTCAATCGATATTCCTTGCTTACTGCAGAACGACTTTCTAGAAGAAGACGCGCACATGATCCATCACATCGTATTGTATAAACTCAAACCGGAGATCACCTCGGAGCGCTTGGAGGTACTCTTGATGCAAACCCGGATGCAGCTATTGAAAATTCCGGTTGCGATGAACGTGCGATGTGGCCGCCGGATTGATCAGGAAAATGAGTGGCCTTTCTTTTTTGCGGTCGAGTTCGATTCCAAAGAGCGCATGGCGATGTTTGTGGAGGACCCGGTTTATATTAAGTTCATTGAAGAAACCATCAAGCCGAGTACCCGGGATTCAATGGTTTTGGACTACGAGACCGATCCGAAACGCAAATACTCGTAGATTTTCGCGCAGGTGTAATCGATTTCATCGACCTCGATACAGAAAGGTGGCGTGAAGGACAAAACATTTCCATCCTGTCCGCCTCCAAGAAAAAGCAGGCCATCCTGCAATCCAGCCAGAACCGTCCGCAACGCGAGATCCGGATCGGGAAGGCCATCCTTCTTGACAAGTTCTGCGCCGATCATCAAACCCAGCCCTCGGACATGGCCGATCGCAGGCAGAGCCATTTCTTTGATTCGATCGCGCAAGCGTCTTCCGAGTATCTGGACACGTTTTCCAACGCCGCTCTCCAGGTGAAGTTCGATCGAAGCGAGTGCGGCGGCACAGCCTACCGGGTTCCCGAGAAATGTGGTCGTGTGGAGCGCCTCACCGGTCGACCGCGGCCAAGCATCCATGATCTCTGCCCTTCCAATGCAGGCGGCCAACGGAAACCCTGTCGTCAATCCCTTTCCAAGACAGAGGAGGTCTGGATAGACGCCGAACTGATCACTGGCAAAAAGCGCGCCGGTTCGATTGAACCCGGTATAGATTTCATCAAAAACAAGCAGGATCTTGTAGGTGTCACAGAGCTGGCGCAGCATTCGCAGGAAATCAAGAGGGGGCACCACCTCGCCCCCGCGCCCCAGGCAAGGTTCGACGACGATGCATCCAATTGGTCTTTGGCGAATAGCCTGAGAGATTTGATCCTCGATTGCGGTCAGACAAGAACTTGCGCAATTTGGAAAACGGGATCCGTCCAACCGGTATCCTTCCAATCTGCCAAACGGGCACCTGTAACAGTTGGGATACGGGATCAAAGTGGCGAAATCGCGCAGCTGTTGTTGAAACGGTTCGCGAAACCAACGAATTCCGATCACCTCCAAGGCTCCGTATCCCGACCCGTGATACCCGCCGGTGAACCCGATTGCGCCAGGCTTTCCGCTATGCAACATCGAAGTTTTGATCGCGACTTCGACTGCCTCAAAGCCGGAATTGCACAAGGTCGTTTTTCCGGTGCCGAGTCCCCACCGCTCAAATGTGATTTGGCTTAATTTCCGGCAGAGAAGGAGCTTGTTCTCGGCGGGATGGACATCTCCCATGGCATGAATCAATTTCGCGGATTGGTCAATCATCGCGGCGCGAATCGACGGGTGGGTATGGCCGTGAGCGGCCACTGCGAAACCGGCGCTGAGATCCAAGAAACGATTGCCGTCGACATCCCAGACATTCACTCCGGAAGCTTTCTCCCAAAATACCGGGAAATGCGAGGCCAGGTAGGTGATATTGCGATTTTCGTATTTCGAGAGAGCCAATGAGAGATCGCGCGAGCGTGGTCCTGGGATGGCGGTAACAATTTCTGGGAGCATTGGAGGCGTTAGCCCGAAAATCTTGAAAGTCCAAGCGCTCGTTAGATTTGGGTCTTTTAAGCTTGAGTGGCTTGCTGGTGTCTCAAGAGATTGGCGTACAACCTGACAAACGCCTTCGCTGATTCTGTCCAAGAGAAATCGAGTGTTTCCGCGCGCTCCGCTACTTTCTTCCATTCTTCCGATCTTCGGTAGAGCTGGTTAGCGCGCCGAATAGAATCCCAGAGCGCCATGGGAGAATGGTCGTTGTAGACAAAGCCGCAGCCGCTTTCTGTGCCAGCATTATAGTCCGAGACGATTTGATGCACGCCTCTACGAGCTTTAACGATGGGCAATGTCCCGTAGCGCATCGCCGCTATCGCGTTCTCGCTACGTAATCCAAGCGAGGAGGGCAGCAGAACCACGTCTGCGCCAGCTAGGCAGAGTAAGCGGAGGGTGGCGTCCGCTTTTGCGAGGTGTGCAAAGCGGGTGGGATATTGTCTCTCTGCCACAATGACCTCCGCGAGATCCTGATCTAGTGCCTTCCCCGTGATCACAAGACAGGTATCGGCGGTTAGAATAAGATCCAAAGTCGGTTTGACCGCGCCGAACGCCCCCTCGTCTGTGGTCTCAATCGGCAAATTGATGACAGTTCCGTTCGGACTTTTTTCAAGCTTAAGCTCCTCCAGGAGCGCCTCCCGGCACCTCAATTTTCCGTTGGTCCCACTGGACTGTTGGTGTTTGCCGATCAGTTTTTCGAAAGGGGGGGTTGTTTGTGCATAGTCGACACCATGCGGAACGCCGTAAAGATGAAAACGGTTTTCCTGCAGAACCGCATCGAGCCCGAAGCCGTGCTGAGGGGTAAACGCCTCGAAGAGAGCCGGTTCGCCCGGCAGCGTCACGGCGTCTGCGTAGAGAATTCCACTTTTCAGGAAATTCAGCCGCCCGTAAAACTCAAGGCCGCGCGGACCGAAATAGCTTCCAGGTAAACCGGTCAATGCAAAGTCGAAACTCCAAAATGATCCCTGATATTCCAAATTGTGGATTGTCAGAACCGTACGAAACGGCATTTGACGATCCCGAGCGAAGACCGGAACCAGCGCGGTCGTCCAGTCATGGCAATGGATCAGCTCCGGAGAAGGCAAAATCCTGCTGGCGACTTCCAAGACGGCCTTCGAGAAGAAGATAAATCGTTCGGCGTTATCTTCGTAGATCCTGCCGTCCCCCCCATAAATACCGCTGCGATCGAAGTACTCATCGCGGCGAACCAGGTGAACCTGAATTCCTTCCGGACTGGTCGCCTCGAGGAGGTCGAAGGAGGCTCGTTTTCCTCCCAGATTGACTTGGAGCTCGTCCTGCGTCGGACGGATTTCATACCTGCTGTCGCGAACGGATCGATAGAAAGGGATGATCACGCTGACGTCATGGCCAAGGTTTTTCAGTTCGATCGCCAGAATACGGAGCTGATCCCCCAGATCACCGGTCGAGCCGAGTGGGGAGAACTCACTGGTTGCCATTAAAATCTTCATGCAATAGACTCAGGGTTTGGTGGTTATGATAACACCGGTCGACTTTTAACATTGAATCGAAACGGCAGATTTGATGTTCCGCCTTATGAATAGCGTTTGCATCTTTCAAGTGAAAGACTCTTGTCAAAGGACAGCGACTTGCTAAGGTGCGGCATTCTCGATCGAGAGCTATGACACTAGGCTCCCTTTTATCAGTAGATCAAATCATCCCCGAGATGAAGGCAACCGAAAGGTGGGCGGCAATCGTGGAGTTGATCGATCTGTTGGTGCATAAGGGCCGGGTTCGAACGTCGGACAGAGATTCAATTCTTGCCGCTTTGCGCCAGCGGGAGGAGACGATGAGCACCGGAATTGGATTTGGGATCGCGATCCCGCACGCCTCTTCGAACTGCGTGAGCGAGGTGGTCGCGGCATTTGGGCGCTCCTCCACAGGGATCGAGTTCGACTCACTAGACAATTCTCCGGTCCGATTCATCGTTTTGTTTGTGGTGCCGAAGGATCAGTTTCAGGTCCATCTCCGGACGCTTGCCGCGATTGCCAAATTTCTGAACGACAAATCTGTCCGCGAACAGCTTGCAAAGGCAGAGTCGGCCGATGAGATACTGAGCATCTTCGACAATAAGGCCGCTCGATCCCAAGCCACTTAGGGGATGGCGACCGTCTCAGAAATACTGCAAGAGCGTCTGCAAGATGCTCTTCGAGCGATCGGTATTGGGAACGGTGGACTGCTGCAAGCAACTCCGACTGCAGATCCGCGACACGGCGATTACCAGACAAATGCAGCGATGGTGCTCGGGAAGAAGCTAAAACAGAAGCCCAGAAGCCTCGCGGGACGCATTGTGGCGCATCTATCGCTCAGCGACATCGGCATTGCTGAAGTTGCCGGTCCCGGATTCATCAATTTCAGGCTATCACCGGATTTTCTCGGCCATCGCCTTCACGAACTTGCTTTGGATGAGCGCCTTGGCGTCGAAAGAACGGAAAATCCCAAAACGGTGGTGATCGATTTCAGTTCGCCGAATATCGCTAAGCCGATGCATGTTGGGCATATCCGATCGACGGTTCTCGGGGACGCTCTGGCAAACATCACCCGGTTTCTCGGACACCATGTAATCACCGATAATCACATCGGCGATTGGGGGACTCAATTTGGAAAGATTATCTTCGGTTGGAAGCACTTACTGATCGCGGAAAATCTCGATTCAGACCCGGTTTCGGAATTGGTTCGCATCTATCGCGAAGCCGACACGGCAGCAAAAAAGGATTCCGCTATTCTGGAAGAATGCCGTCAAGAACTGGTGAAACTCCAACGAGGAGACAATGAGAATCGCCGGATTTGGCAGCGATGTGTTGATCTTTCGATCGAGGGATTCGCTAAGATTTATGACCTCCTTGGAGTCCGCTTTGATTACCAGTTGAGCGAAAGCTTTTACAACCCGGAATTGCCGCGCGTTGTGCAGGAGTTGCAGGAGCGTGGATTTGCTGAGGTCAGCGACGGAGCAGTTGTGGTCTGGGATCGGGCGTTAAGTGAAGATCCATTTATCATCCGAAAATCCGACGGCGGATATCCATACGCGGCGACCGATATAGCAACATTGCAGTATCGATTGGATCGCTGGCGAGCAGAAGCGATCTGGTACGTCGTTGGCGCACCTCAACAGCTCCACTTTCAGCAGTTGTTCAGCCTTGCCCGTCGTTTGGGATACCAAGGGGACCTTCAACATATCGCTTTCGGAAGCATTTTGGGAGAGGACCACAAGCTCATGCGCACTCGATCTGGAGAATCGGTTCCTCTTCAGGCTTTGCTGGATGAGGCTGTTCTTCGCGCGACAGCAATTGTCGCCGAGAAAAATCCCGAATTATCAGAGCAGGAACGTCGTTCGGTAAGCAGGATCGTGGGGATCGGCGCAGTCAAATACTCGGAACTTTCTCAGCACCGCATGACGGATTATATCTTTTCCTGGGACAAGATGTTATCGCTTCAGGGCAACACTGCACCCTATCTGCAAAACGCTTATGTTCGGTGCCGCTCCATTTTTCGGAAGCTGCCAATTCCGTTCTCGGCAACGATTTCGATAATTTTGCGAGAACAAGCAGAATTGCGTCTTGCAAAAAAGATTCTCCAATTCCCTGATATTGTGTCGGCGGTCCTGGACGGCTTTAAGCCGAACATCCTGGCGACTTACCTGTACGACATGGCCGCGGAATTTCACGGATTCTATGAATCCTGCCCGGTGCTCTCTGCGGAGCCTGCGGTGCGCGAGGCACGATTAATTCTATGCGACATTTTCTCGCGTCTTTTGCGGACCGGTCTCCACCTGCTTGGGATTCAGGTTCCTGAAAAAATGTAGGGCCCGGCTGGTAAAGCTGCGGTACTTCGCGTTTATTGCGATTCGTATGCTGGAACGTGGTCGACACATAAGAACTAGTTTTGACGCTGCGCTTAATAGCCTGAAAAATGACGTCCTTATGATGTCGAGCCTGGCGGAGCGGTTGCTGGAGAATGCGATGCAAGGCCTCTTAAAAAGGGATAGCGCACTCTGTAATCTAGCGATTGCTGACGATGAGGAGGTGGACGTGCTGGAAAAGCAAATCGACAAAGAGGGAGTGGAAATAATGATCCGATTCCACCCTGTGGCGTCAGACATGCGGCAGGTAATCTCCACGATGAAATTGAGCTCTAACCTGGAGAGAATTGCCGATCAGTCGGTTGTGATTGCTCGGCGTGCGAAAAAGTTGAATTTGCGGTCTGCGGTTCCCGAGATCTTTTTGCTTGAGCCTCTCTATCGGGAAGCCCTCGGGATTTTCCGCGATAGTCTTCGTGCTTTCGTCGATGGAGATGCGGAACTTGCTTTACAGCTGAAGCCGCGAGACCGGTACCTGGATACACTGAACTCTGGGCTGAACGACAAGCTGGCTGAACGGATGGGGATTGATCCGGATCAGGTACTGACGTATCTGAATATCATTTTCATCGCGCGCGCTCTTGAGCGCATCGGAGATCACGCGACAAACATCGGCGAAGATGCGTTTTGGCGGGAACAAGCCGAGGATATTCGGCATACGTTTGGTGCTGCTGTGGAGGAGTGATGGCACCGATTGGGGCGGGACAAGGATGGACTCTCGCGGGGCACCTGATCCGAGACTATCCGACTTTTTCGCTCGACTTCTGAGACTCTCCGCTTAGAGGTGACAACGTTTTACCAATGTTCCAATCCAAGCTTTCAAAGAAGACCGCCGTGGTAACAGGAGGAGCCGGATTTCTGGGATCACACCTTACCGATCGCTTATTGGCTGAAGGATTTCGCGTCATCGCCATTGATAATCTCATCACCGGGTCTCCGGATAATCTCGCGCATCTGGCTGGGAATCCGGATTTCCGTTTTATCCGGCACAACGTGTCTGAATTCATTTTCGTACCCGGTAAAGTTGACTTCGTTTTCCATTTTGCCTCTCCCGCTAGCCCAATTGATTACCTGGAACATCCGATTCCGACCTTAAAGGTTGGCGCGCTCGGAACGCACAATTCGTTAGGTTTAGCTAAGGATAAATCGGCGAAATTTCTACTAGCTTCCACTTCGGAGTGTTATGGTGATCCGCTGGTCCATCCGCAAAGCGAAGATTATTGGGGGAACGTGAATCCGATCGGCCCACGCGGTGTTTACGATGAGGCGAAGCGATTCGCGGAGGCGATGACGATGGCGTATCACCGTTTCCATGACATCGACACGAAGATTGTTCGGATCTTTAATACCTATGGCCCGAGAATGCGGCTGCGCGACGGGCGGGTAGTGCCGGCGTTTATCAGCCAGGCATTAAACAATGAACCTTTAACAGTGTTTGGCGATGGTAGCCAAACCCGAAGTTTTTGTTATGTCTCGGATCTGATCGAAGGGATATTTCGGCTGGCGATCAGCGAGCATCACGGCCCGGTGAACATTGGGAACCCGGTGGAAATGACGATTAAACAATTTGCCGAAAAGATCCTCCAGATCACCGGTGCGAAAGTCGGCATCGAGTACCGAGAACTCCCGGTGGACGACCCCAAGGTTCGCCAGCCCGATATCACGCGCGCCCGGAAGCAGCTTAATAATTGGAGCCCTAAGGTTGAATTTGACGAAGGTATCAGGGCTACCATCGATTATTTCCGGATAAAACTAGGAACGTAAATAGTTGTTGAGTCTCAGAAAATGGCCGGCGGCGTGATTTTCGCGTGAAACGCAGTGCTCAAAATCGAACAACGGATGGCCTGCATCGGTATCACTGGTGGTGTCGCAACCGGGAAATCTACGGTGGCTCAACAGTTGTTCGAATTGCTTCGTCGAATCGGCCCGGTTGAACTTTTCAGCTCAGATTTCGAAGCCAGAAGATTGACGGATAGCAATTTAGCTGTACAAGAGGAGATTAAAGCTGCTTTCGGAGTTCAAGTTTTCGACTCCGAAGGCAATCTAGCACGGGACCGGCTGCGGGATTTGGTATTTCATGATGGGGCGGCGCGAAAGATTCTGGAATCCATTCTCCATCCCCGGATACGGAAAGCGTGGATCGACCGGACGGGAGCAGACGGGCTGCTCCTTGCGGAAATACCATTATTGTATGAGACAGGGGCTGAATCTTATTTTGACCGAATAATTGTGACTGCGTGCAGCCGCGCCTCGCAAATTGAACGGATCGTAGTCGAACGTCGATTATTAAAGGAGCTGGCGGAACAGATCATTCAAGCCCAGATGGATCTCGAAGAGAAAATCCGTCGGGCAGATTGGGTCGTGTGGACCGATTGTCTTCCTGGAATCACCGCTCAACAAGTTAATCTGATATCTCAAGAGGTCATCGAATGTTATGGAGGAGCCAGGCGCTGAACCGACGGTATTGCCGGGTTCAGAATATTTTAGCGAAGAGGGAAATGTTCTCGAACTAGACAGGCTGCACCAACTTAGTCATCCCGTTCTACTGGAGCTGACGCGCCAATTCAACCTTCGGGTGTCGCACGAGCGCACCCGTCATCAGCTCATTTTTGACCTGCTCAAGGCCTACTCAAGCCGAGGGGTCCAGTTGATCGGCGAGGGCATGCTGGAGATCAGCAGCGAAACCTACGGCTTTCTCCGATGGGAGCGTTACAATTTTTCGCCGTGCCCCGAAGATGTATATGTGTCGGCGGCGATTCTCAAAAGATACGGCCTTCGACCCGGGACCAAGGTCAGGGGTTATATCCGAGGGCCAAAGGAGAAAGAAAAGTTTATGGCCATGGAGCAGGTCATAAGCATCGAAGGAATCCCGCTTGAATCCTGGAGTGAACCGAAGCATTTCGATCAATTGACGGCTCTTTTCCCGGACAAGCGGATTCTGCTTGAGAATCCAAGAAGCAGAAGCGTCAGCGCGCGGGCGGTCGATTTAATTGCGCCTCTTGGGCGCGGGCAGAGGGGGTTGATCGTCGCAGCCCCTCGAACGGGAAAAACGATTTTGATCAAGGATATCGCCCTAGCGATCCGCGCAAATTCGCCGGATGTGCATTTGATCTTGCTACTGGTGGACGAACGCCCGGAAGAGGTGACGGACCTCAGGCAATGTCTGGATTGCGAGATCTTTAGTTCCACATTTGATGAAAGCCCGACGCGACACGTCCAGGTGGCTGAGTTGGTGAGCGAACGGGCAAAGCGTCTAGTCGAACTCAGGAAAGATGTTGTCATCCTTCTCGACAGCATCACCCGGCTGGCCCGAGGTTATAACGCGCTTCAACCCGGCAAAGGGCGAATTATGTCCGGTGGCGTTGAATCTAAGGCTTTGCTGAAGCCAAAACGGTTCTTCGGAGCCGCGCGAAACTGTGAGGAAGGAGGTAGCCTGACGATCTTGGCGAGCGCTCTGATTGATACGGAGAGCCGCATGGACGAGGTCATTTTCGAGGAATTCAAAGGAACCGGCAATATGGAACTGCACCTCGATCGGACCCTGGTGGAAAAACGGGTTTATCCCGCGATTCATATTCTGAAATCGGGGACACGCCGTGATGACCTGCTCTATCATCCAGATGAATTTCAACGTGTGACCCTCTTACGGAAAAAGCTCGCGCAATTGCCCGCCATCGAGGCGATGGAAGTACTGTTACATACGTTGAAGGCAACGAGAACGAACGCCGAATTGCTTCTCACAGCGCTTCGTTAGTGGCTGTCAGCCGACCAGCAGGCCTTTCCTTGCGATCAAAACCATGACAATGATAAAGCCGCATCCGCTGATCATCACCAACAGTGAGCTCTTGAATGATTGGTGCGGCACACTGGAGAAATGCGACCCGGTAGCCGTCGATACCGAAGGAGACAGCCTTCACTGCTATTTTGAAAAACTCTGCCTCATTCAGATTGGATTACCCGAACAGGACGTTCTGATCGACCCGCTTGAATCGCTCGATTTCACTCGTTTCAACGCCATTCTCGCTCAGAGAAGGATTATATTGCATGGCTGCGACTTCGATTTGCGTATGCTCCGGCGGGGCGCGAAATTTGTCCCGGGTCAAGTCTTCGACACTTATCTAGCAGCGCGTTTGGTCGGATTGAAAGAGGTGGGTTTGGCTTCACTTGTAAAGGAGTTTTTTGGAATTAAGCTGCCGAAATCTTCGCAAAAAGCGAACTGGGCTCGCCGTCCGCTTACGTCCGCGATGATCGAGTATGCGACCAACGATACTCTGTACTTGATCGAATTGGCTGAGCGGTTGTCTGACGAACTCCGTGCCAAAGGCAGATGGGAATGGTTTGAGGAAAGCTGCCAAAAAGCTATCCTGACTGCTGGGGAGGATCGGGAGAAAGATCCTGAGCGAATCTGGAAGATTCCCGGCAGTGCGGCACTTCGAGGGAGAGAGCTTGCGTTACTACGAGCTCTGTGGCATTGGCGCGACGCCGAGGCGCAGAAAGCGGATCGTCCAAGTTTTCAAATCCTCCGGAATGAGGAACTTATTGAGCTGGTGCGATCGGTCGATGCAGGTAGAGCGAATCTGCCAGCTGGCGTCCATGGTACAAGACGCAAACGCTTGGCGGCTCTCCTGGAGGAAGTCCTGCTGCTGCCCGAAGCGGAATGGCCACAGCGGGTTCGGTTGGTTCGCGATCGACCGACTAGCGAGGAGGAACAACGCATGGAGCAACTTAAAAATCGGCGAGACCGTGTGGCGGAAGGTTTGGAGCTGGATCCAGGCGTAATTGCCCCCCGGCAGGCACTGGAACGGATCTCGAGAGAACCAGAAACAGTCAGCTCGGTTCTGATGCGTTGGCAACAGCGGTTGCTCGGACTCTAGTGTACCGTCTTAGCAATGATCATTGTCACCCGTCCTGATGCGACCGAGGAACAGATCGATCACATCGTCGCTCGAATCCGTTCTTGGGGTCTGAAAGCCGAAGTTAGTCGTGGCGCAATGCGTGTGGTCATTGGCGTTATCGGCCCTGAAGATAAGATTCGGGAAAAACCTCTGGGCGCCTTTCCAGGCGTTGAGTCAGTCACTCCTGTGTTGAAACCATACAAGCTGGTGGCTTATGAATTTCGCGGAAGACATTCCCACGTTCAGGTTGGGAATGTAACTGTCGGAGCGAAAGAGGTCGTGGTGATGGCTGGTCCCTGCTCTGTTGAAAGCGAAGAGCAGATCACTGTCATTGCAAAAGCAGTCCGCAAGTCCGGAGCTAAGATTTTGCGCGGGGGCGCTTTCAAACCGAGAACTTCGCCTTACAGCTTTCAGGGTCTTGGTAAGATGGGGCTGCAATTTCTCGCGGAGGCGAGGCGCACCACCGGAATGCCCATTATCACTGAGGTGATGGACACGAAAGACTTGGGATTGGTCTGTGAATATGCCGATTGTCTTCAAGTGGGGGCCAGGAACATGCAAAACTTTTCGCTTCTCCGCGAGGTTGGGCGAACCGATCTTCCTGTGATGCTCAAACGCGGGATGTCCGCAACAATCAAGGATCTCTTGATGAGCGCCGAATACATCCTAAGCGAAGGAAATTTTAACGTGTTACTGTGCGAGCGTGGTATACGGACCTTCGAGAACATGACTCGTAATACGCTTGATCTGAATGCAGTGCCGGTGCTTAAGAGCGAAACTCATTTGCCGGTGGTTGTGGACCCGACACATGGGATTGGTCTTCGCGACTTTGTTCCGGCTATGGCCCTAGCAGCAGTGGCCGCGGGTGCAGATTCTATTATGATCGAGGTCCATAACGCTCCTGAGCAAGCCAAGAGCGATGGCGAGCAAGCCCTGCTTCCTACTGATTTTGAGGATCTCGTCGCGCGGGTTAGAAGCGTCGCGGTGGCAATCGGACGCGAACTCTGAGGAAGCATTGAGACAATTGTTGACAGTTTGTTGTTTTGTTCTGCTGCTCCGGGCCAGCGTCGCGGATCAGCGGACAGCGAACGTCGCTTTGCAGCGGGCGACAAATGCGTTCAATCAAGGCAGGCTCGAAGAAGCTGAGAAGCAGCTGGATGCTGCCGAGAGGGCGGACTCGAAAAAACCCGAGGTACCGAACTTGCGCGGGGTCATTTTCACCACCCAAAAGCGTTACGACGAGGCGGCGCAGCAGTTTAATGAGGCACTCGCTTTGGATCCGAAATTCTACCCCGCCAAACTGAACCTGGCTGAGGTGAAACTGCTTGAGGGCCAATACGCAGATGCGGCCCAAGAGTACCAGGCGTTAAAGGAGGCGGATCCCGCCTCCGAGACGCTGGATTTCAAACTCGTGCTATGTGCGCTTTTGGATGGAAAGCCAGGCAAGGCGAGCGGAATTGTCGACCTAATGATGTTTCCGGGCAAGACGCCTGCTTATTATTATGCTCGCGCAGCAATCGCTCTACAGCGAGGCGACAAACCGACGGCGCAAAAGTATTTCGAAAACGTGAAGAAATACTATTCGGAAGAACAGTGTCGCTATTTTGCTCAGTCCCTGAAGGAAGTTGATTTAAGCTTGCCCACACCATCTCGACCGGAGAAAACGCCGGATCCGCATTCAGGCGATTTGGAAAGCTCCGAAACCGGCTCCAAATAAATCATGGAACGCTTAAACTGAGCTCCTGAAAAAATGCGCATCAAAGAACGACTTCGGTGCATTATAGACCGCCTGCGCGAGGTCTATCCAAGTGCGCATTGCGAGCTGGATTTCGAGACACCTTTCCAGCTGTTGGTCGCCACGATTCTTTCCGCACAATGCACGGATAAACGCGTCAACATCGTTACGAGGGAGCTTTTTCAGAGATATCCGACTGCCTACGAATTGGCGGCAGCCTGCCAGGATGAGCTGGAACTCGCGATCAAAACGACAGGATTTTATCGCAGCAAGGCGAAGAATCTGCGCGCAATGGCAAAAGACCTGGCCGAAAAGTATCGAGGCGAGGTTCCGTGTACGATGGAGGAGCTGACAAAACTGGCAGGGGTGGGTCGGAAGACGGCTAACGTGGTCCTGGGAAACGCATTTTCGATCGAAGAAGGAATCGTCGTGGACACTCACGTTACTCGATTAGCCACACGGTTCAATCTGACGACTAAGACTGAGCCTGGAAAGATCGAGGCGGATCTCATGCGGCTAGTCCCCAGATCGCAATGGACAAATTTCAGTCATTGGTTGATTTGGCACGGGCGGCGCAGATGTTACGCGAGAAATCCGGATTGTGCACACTGCGAGATAGGAACACTATGCCCAAGCTACGGGATGTTCCTTAAGAATGCTCGCTCAGAGGCAGCGCCGGGTTCCCGAAAAAAAGCGATTGCTTAGAATGGGTCCAGATAAGAAAGTCAGGCTTTCTTATCTGGACCCATTCTCTATGAGCTCAAAATCCCTCGAAGGAAAAATTGGCGTCGTATTCGGAGTGGCGAACAAGCGCAGTATCGCGTGGGCGATCGCACAGGCTTGGGCGGCTGCGGGCGCGAAGTTAATATTCAATTACCAGGGTGAGCGGCTGAAAGAGAACGTCGAGGATCTGGTTTCGACCTTCGGTTCGGACGTCCCACTTTGCCCCTGCGATGTGACGAGCGACGCAGAGATCGCCGACTTTTTTCAGCATGTACGTCAGCAGACCGATCGGATCGATCTGATCTTACACTCGGTGGCTTTTGCGCCCAAGGAAGCTCTTGAAGGCGATTTTCTGAGCACATCACGGGAAGCCTTTCTCTTGGCGCACAACGTCAGCGCTTATTCTCTTGTTGGGATTACGAGGGAAGCTGCTCCGCTAATGACCAACGGCGGGAGCATCATTTCGATGACCTATTACGGTTCCACAAAGGTCGTTCCACACTACAACGTGATGGGGGTCGCGAAGGCGAGTCTGGAAGCTGCCGCGCGTTATCTCGCGTACGATCTGGGCCCTCGAAAGATCCGGGTGAACTGTATCAGCGCCGGTCCGGTGGCAACATTAGCTGCGCGGGGGATTGCCGGCTTTAGTTCCATGCTGAAACACTATCAGGAACATGCGCCTCTTCAGCGAAGTTGTGATCCGGCTGAGCTTGGGAATACCGGAGTTTTCCTGGCCGGCGACGGTGCCACCGCGATCACGGGCCAGGTGATTTATGTCGATGGCGGATATCAGATCATGGGGATGTAGATCACGGATCAGATGAACCGTTCTGTTGTGTTTCGGCCTCCAAATGAATCTTTATCTGGAACTCGCGTCCCTTCTCGGTTCGGAAATCATCTTTCGGGATCAGATCACCCGGGAAGCAAACAGCCAGGATAAATGGTTCGCTAGCCATCTGCCGGATGTGGTTGTCGTGCCGACGTGTACTGAACAGGTGTCGCGCCTGCTGCGCTTCGCAAATCAGCAGCAAGTTCCGGTCACCGCCCGTGGAGCGGGGTACGGGTATGTGGGTGGTTGTGTTCCGGTGAAGGGCGGAATCGCTCTGGCGTTGACTAGAATGAATCGGATCAAGGAGATCCACTCCGCGGATGGCGTGGCCGTTGTTGAACCCGGCGTGATTACGGGCGATCTACAACGCGAGGTGAGCAAATGCCGGCTGTTTTATCCACCTGATCCGGCAAGTCTGAAAAACAGCTCGATTGGTGGAAACATCGCAACTAATGCGGGAGGGCCGCGCTGCCTCAAATATGGTGTGACCCGGCATTATGTCCTGGGTCTGGAGGTTGTCCTCGCAGACGGAACCATCGTTCGACTGGGTGGACGAACCCACAAGAACAAGACCGGATTCGATCTCCTTGGACTCTTTGTCGGATCTGAAGGGATGCTGGGGGTGGTGACTGAGGCGACGCTGCGTCTATTGCCTCTGCCACCCGCCAGAGCTTCCATCTCCTCCAGTTTCAGCTCTATTGAAGATGCCGCAGCCGCAGTCCGGAAAATCTTCTCGGAAGGGTATTTGCCGTCCGCTTTGGAGATTGCTGACCGGTTTACGCTCGATGCTGCACGACGTCACCTATCGGGCCGGATCGTGCCGTCCGGCGAAGCGCACTTGTTGATCGATTTGGATGGGCATGAAGCCCCGGTTCGGTTGTCAGTCGAGACGCTTTCGGCCGTGCTAAAATCGGCAGGCGCCCTGATCCTTGAGACCGCATTTGGTGAAGAGGCATGTGAAAAGCTTTGGGATCTCCGCCGAGGTTTCTCCGAATCCTTGAAGGCTACTGGGCTCAAGAAACTGAATGAAGACGTCGCGGTCCCAAGAGGA
Source organism: Verrucomicrobiota bacterium (assembly GCA_019246215.1). Classification (GTDB taxonomy): domain Bacteria; phylum Verrucomicrobiota; class Verrucomicrobiia; order Chthoniobacterales; family JAFAMB01; genus JAFAMB01. Next base: position 12,632 of record JAFAQT010000431.1, on the reverse strand, counting down.
AAATTGGTAGGGTTGATGCAGTTTGCCGGTAGTCTGGGAGAGCGTTATGGGTTTCCAGTTGCCTGTTTCGGACACGCAGGGGACGGTAACATCCACGTCAACGTCATGGTTGCCGAGCCCGACAAAAAGGAAGTCGGCGAGAAGATGGAGCAGGCGTTGGACGAACTCTTCCGATATGTGATCGCCTCAGGCGGTGCGATCACGGGCGAGCATGGGATTGGATTGGCAAAAAAGAGGTGGTGGCCTAGAGCAGTTTCCCCAGAGTCAATCGCGTTGCACCAGAATATCAAACGCGCACTGGATCCTGCGGGGATTTTGAATCCGGGGAAGTTCCTGTAGAGAGGAGTGGGGAAAGAGAGGCGAAAGGAGACAGAATTCAGGGATTGAATGGCGCAAGGCGCAACTTTGTTGTCGGAAGAAACCGGTGTCAAATCGGCCGCAGCTTGGCCTATCAGTTAGCGAGTCGAGTTCTTGATCGCACGCAGGCGCATGACTCAGCATTCACAGACCGATTCCCCATGCTTTTCTGCAACTCCTGACTTCTGAAGAAAAATTCTGAGGTCCTGTCTTCTCGTCAGGAGTCAGCGAGCAGTTGATTCTTCGCCGCCGCCCTTTTTTCGTGGTACACGTCTGGCAGCCGCCCGCTTAGTTTCGATCGGGGCTTGCGGCTCAAGAAGCGTGAAGGAGGACATTTCCGTTTCAGATCTCACAGGCTTTAATTCCCACCTCTTGACTTTGAGCGCCGAAAGAGCCGCGGCTGTTTCCGCCTGTTTCTTGCTGGAACCGTCTCCAGAACCAAGTTCAACGCCTTCCCAGAGGACCTTCGCGACAAATAGTTTCTGGTGTTCGGGACCGGTCTGGGAGACAATTTCATAACTCGGGCTCCTTGGGGAGATCGCCTGCAGAATCTCCTGAAGTTGCCCTTTCGGATTTACCTCGAGCGGCTGATGTGTGAGTCGCTGGATATCCTGCAGCGCCTCATCAAGCACAAATCGCCGAACAACGTCGAGATTGCTGTCTAGATACATCGCGCCGACCAAGGCTTCGAACGCGTCTGCCAGAATCGAGGCCCGATGGCGTCCGCCACTCGCTTCTTCCCCGCGGCCCATCATGAGGTAGGTACCCAGTCCGATGTTGATAGAGTGAACTTTTAAACCCTCACGTGACACGAGTCGCGAACGCAACTTTGTCAGTTGCCCCTCGCTGAAATGCGGAAACAGCCGAAAAAGGTGTTCCGTGAAGATCAGTTGCAGAACAGCGTCTCCGAGAAATTCAAGACGTTGATTGTCGAAATGATGCCGCTGCGTTTCGTGGCCCAGGCTCGGGTGAGTCAGAGCTTCAGCCAACAGAAGCGAATTTCGGAATTTGTATCCAATTCGTTGTTCTAGGGGATTCATCAACGAGTTGTCCTGGAATCCAGTCACGATCAGACACGAGCAACCGCTCATGCCTCATGCGGGAGTAAAAACGGCCTGGATAATCTATCTTCTACCCTGGTGGCGACCGACTATCCAACCGGCTCCAGTTTCGCTGCAGGTGCGTCCTTGCAGGCAAAGAGTTTGCGTTCCTGGATAACTGCCGCTGCTTTCTCCGGCACCATGCGTTCCCATCCGGGCACCCCGGTCTGAATCTTGTTGAGGACGTCGCGGGAGAAAATATCCATAATTGATGCGTCATATCCCACGATCGGGGCAATGTAATGATTTTCCAGGAGATGCGCGTACAGGTTCCGCAGGTGCATTTGGACTTGCAGGTTTATCGCGTTGACCCAAACATCGCTTTCCAGTGTGCCAGTCAATGGAATTGGGCAGGCCGACGGATTATCGAGACAGTATCTATCATAGGCGCTCTTTCGCATCGGATAGATATAAAGTTTGATTAGATTCTTAAAAAGACGTCCGAACGATTCGAGGATTCCGCCGTCCAGGTTTTCGTAATATTGCTCGTTGAATACTTCGAGCAAATTATTGATGCCCATCGCGACGCCGACCATCTGTTTGGTGTACCGACGGAAATAAGAAGTCAGCCGGTAGAACTCCAGGTAATTAGAAATCAGGACGTTGTTTCCGATGGCGGACAGAGTGTCGACCCGGTCCAGAAAGTCTTTATGGTCGATGTTCCCGGATGCAAGCAGATTGTGCATCGTAATTTCCATTAAGACAACGACATCCACACCTTTGAGAGCGGGTTCCTGGAGAAACTGCGCCAATGCACATCGCATCATGTCCTCATTGACAAGTGTTACCGGCCGAAAACTACCGCGCTCGACCACAATTGCTTTTCGATGAAGAACCTCAGAGGGCTGCAAGACTTCACCCTTAGGACTGAACATAACGGCGTTAGTGAGTCCGTATTCGACCAGTTTGAGGCTCATCAGCCGGTTGTCGACGCTCGCAAAGAGTGCTCCGCTGAAGTTAATCATATCAACTTCGATTCGGTCGACTCCGAGGTTGTCCGCCAGCGACTGGATGAATCGGTCCTGATCATCGATATAGTAGAACGCGCCATAAACCAGGTTCACTCCAATGATCCCCAGCGCGTGTTGTTGCAAGACGTTTTCCTTGTCCAACATTCTGACGTGAAGAATAACATCGCTCGGGACCGAATTAGGGGTGGCCTGAAACCTGACTCCCATCCAGCCGTGGGCCTCGTTTGTGCCCTTAAAGCTTTTGGCAGCGACTGTGTCGGCAAAGACAAAAAATTCGCTTCTTTCCCCGCGTGTTTCCCGCAACCGTTCCAGAAGCAAATCGTACTCGTGGTTCAGCATGAGACCGAGACGTTCCCTTGAGACATACCTTGCGGTTTTGCCGTAGATCTCATCGCTGAATTTCATGTCATAGGCAGAGATCGACTTCGCAACTGTGCCGGCTGCGCCCCCTGCTTGGAAAAAGTGTCGAGCGACTTCTTGACCGGCACCAATCTCTGCAAACGTGCCGTACTTTGCCTGGTTCAGATTAATCGTCAGGGCTTTCCGATTGGTCGTAAGGAGTTCAGTTGATTCCATGGCTCACCAGAGAGTAGCCTAATTCCTGGAGCTCATAAAGAAGAAGTCTCGGAACGACACCCTGCCGCAGCGAGCCTTCTGTTTGAATTTTTCTCGAAAAATCGGTATAAAACCCTTCTGTGCCTGCTTTTCCAGTCTCAGAAAAAAAAGCAAAAGCCTTGCGCGACCGGTTAATAGCCCTTCGTTGTTCGGAAGGAGACATAGAAGAGAGCTTTTTGCGGGGGTCAGGAGTTGAATTGCGGCATCGGCCGAGCGGGATCCGCGTTCGCTGCTGCCGACGAAATTGCCAATCGCTAAACAGATTTCTTGCGCGACGACTGCTGGCCGATGAGCTAGAGGCGCGACTCCAGAACAAGACTCGCCATGTCGTCAGGGCTGAAAAGATCAGGGAATCCAAGGGCAAAACTAAACAGAGGGGTGTTGCGGAACGTCTCGCACAATTCACATTACGACCACTGGCCTTGCCCGGGCAACAGCCGATACCAAAGGAACTCGGAAACCTATTGAGTCAACTCGAGAGCATTAAAGAGGAAGAATCTCGTTAGCTGGCGTTACGCACAACCTTTCGAGATCGGTTGGGCCACCCAGGTTGCGCAATCTTCGGGGCTTAGAGTACGGCTCCCTTTAAAGATTGTGCCTGCTTAAGAGTCGGAGAAAGCTTTGAGACCTTTTGCCTCATCACTTTGCCGGCCTTGAACTTTACTGTGGCTCTAGGTGGAATCTTGAAGCTGCTGCCCGGTTGGTTCGGGTTGCGGCCGACGCGTTCTTTCGTGAGTCGAACTTCCAGTATCCCAAAATTCCGTAGCTCAACATCTTCGCCGCGCGCCAAAGTATCGGTAATCAAATCGAGCGTTCTCTGGACTACGTCAAACACCTGATGCTGAACAAGGCCGGTGTCATTGCTGATCTTTATAACGATATCCCGTTTTGTCAGGTTAGCCATTGCGAATCCTTTCACAGGTTCGAGTTTTTATGGCACTTCCGATGGCCCCTCTGCCCTCGGCGCCGTTGCCGCAAAGGCCCGGCGTTAAGCCGTTTCCGGACTATCGACCAGAATGCGAATGAGGCAAGGATTTAGTGGATGAATTGCCGTTGTTCCACTAACTCTTCGCCTCGTTGGTCGGCTCTTGGAGAACCTCGGACGAAGTTCGGAAATGCATCTTTGCAACTGTTCGTAAAGAGTCACGACCTCCTTTTTCCACGACAGCTCGGGCGGCCGATTTGACTGTTGCTGAAACACCCTTTGGAAGGGCGATTCCCATCACTTTACCGCGATCGTCCATCCAGCGCACAAATTTTTCCCGGGCAAGGATCGACGCCGCCGCGACGGCGATATCCGATTCTGCCTTGGTCTGCTGATCAATCTGAATCTCTCTCGCCCGTTTCAATAGTGCGCGTCGGATCACTCGTTCATTAGCGAATTTATCGGAGAGCGACCTTTTGCATTCTGGTCTCAGCTGCAGCAGATTCTCAATTACCCGTGCGTGACCCCATGCCAGCAGATCGTTCAGATTAGCGAATTTTTCGTACAGCAGATTGTATTTCTCCGGCCCGATTAGAACGATATTGGCTGCCAGACCGGGTGTTTTATCGATTTCCTCAGAGAGTTGTCGGATTCTGCGATCCGAACCGATTTTTTTGCTGTCCGTTACTCCAAGGGAAAGAAGCCGTCGGGCGATCTCCCGATCGACGTAAACTCCGGCAATGACAAGTGGTCCGAAAAAATCTCCCTTCCCGCTTTCGTCGATCCCGAAGTGCGGCTCGAACATTGCAGGATTAAGCACTTCCTCGTAGCCGATCCGCGCCTCCTTCAAGATTTCCGGTTCGAGATAGAATCGGACGAAATCTTCGGTTCCTTTCCCTTGAACGACAACCTTTGGGCCCTTTTCGTACACGGCCACCGATAGTTTTGCTTTTTGGGCGAAAAAGATTGTGTAGGGTCGATCGGCAAATTCGAATCCTTGCTCTTTAAGGAGCTTTCTGAGCGCTTCTGCCTGGGAAGGTTGGATTGCTATCGTATAAGAGTTCACCGGTTCGTCAGGATGGGACAATTTTTTAGCAAAATCACGGAGTTTCGCACGGAATTGGCCGCATGGTTTCAATGTCATGGCCGCACACTGCCGTGGCGCGTCACCAGCGATCCGTATCCGATTCTGGTATCGGAATTGATGCTTCAGCAAACCCAGGTTGCAACCGTCATCCGCTACTATCACCGTTGGCTCGAGCGATTTCCGACATTACATGATTTGGCAGAAGCGGATGGATCCGAGGTACTTCTCGCCTGGCAAGGGCTAGGCTACTACAACCGGGCCCGCAATCTGCACAAATGCGCAAAAATAATTGTCTTCGAGCGGAACGAAAAGTTCCCGTCTGCGGTGGACGAATTGCTGAGGCTACCCGGCATCGGAAGATATACCGCGGGCGCAATAGCGAGCTTTGCGTTTGACCAGCCGGCGCCGATTGTCGACACAAACATCGAAAGAGTCTTAACCCGGATTTTGGATTTGCAAGAGCCGGTGGATCAGACGGATGTGGGCCGAGTACTGTGGGATTTTGCGTCGAAATACGTTCAGAGTACCCGTCCTCGCCTATTGAATTCAGCTTTGATGGAGCTGGGTGCGACAATCTGTTTGCCTCGAAAACCACTCTGCGTCATTTGTCCGGTTCGATCCTTTTGCGCAGCCAAGGATCCTGAGTCGCTGCCGAAAAAGAGAGGGCGACAAAGAATCGAAAAAAAGATTGAAAATCATTTTCTAGCGTTGAAAGAGGGGCGGATTTTGTTGGAGCAGAGCCTGGGCAAACGTTGGCATGGTTTGTGGACTCTACCATCCCTGGCGCAAGATAATGGGGATTTCCCTTTTCTTAGCTTGAGCTATCCGATCACACGCTATGTAGTTCGTCTGAACGTATTTTTAAGCGAGCCGCCGGCCACGGTCGGCCTCGGCCAGGTTTGGCATCGACTGGAGCTCCTCGACTCGGTTCCCATGCCGTCGCCACACCGCCGTGCGGTTCGCCTGGCGGCAGGGCGTATCGGCCTGTCCGCGGCGCACGGTGAACGGTGAACAGGTACTATTCGTCAGATCCGACTCCAAAGAATTTCTTGATTCCTGCCGCTGACACCGGCAATGGTCCCCTACACTCTTATGCGTACCCGAGCTGAACTCAACCAGATACCGGATGTTCAGGGTCACTTCGGCCCGTATGGCGGCGTGTTCGTTCCAGAAACATTGATGCCTGCAATCTCTGAATTGAGAGACGAGTACGACCGGGCCCGGAGAGATCCCAATTTTAAGCTCGAGCTGGATCGTTTGTTGAGATCGTTCTGCGGGCGTCCGACGCCGCTATACTATGCCGAACGACTCACAGAGAAACTAAAAGGGCCGCGAATTTATCTGAAGAGAGAAGACTTATTGCACACCGGAGCGCATAAGATCAATAACGCGATGGGCCAGATCCTGCTCGCCAAGCGGATGGGCAAAACCCGGGTCATTGCAGAAACCGGCGCCGGACAACACGGTGTCGCGACAGCGTCCGTCGCAGCCCGGTTTGGTTTTGAATGCGTCGTATACATGGGGAAGGTCGATATGGAACGTCAGTCGCTGAACGTAGCGCGAATGGAGTTCCTGGGGGCGAAAGTTGTTCCAGTAACTGCCGGTCAGGCAACGCTGAAGGAAGCCATCAACGAAGCCATGCGTGATTGGGTCACAAACGTTCGGTCCACGCACTATCTTCTTGGCACGGCGTACGGACCACATCCCTACCCAATGCTGGTTCGTGATCTTCACCGGGTGATCGGAGAGGAAGCAAAGCGACAGATCTTTGAACAGGAGCAACGTTTGCCGGATCTTCTGGTGGCATGTGTCGGAGGCGGCAGTAATGCCATCGGGCTTTTCTACCCGTTCCTGGACGATCTTGGGGTTCGAATGGTTGGCGTGGAAGCTGGCGGCCGCGGAATTCGGCCCGGCGAACATGCGGCGCGCTTCCAGACTGGTAAGCTCGGGGTGCTGCAAGGGACAAAAACCTGGTTGCTCGCGGATGATGACGGCCAGATTCAACTTACTCATTCTGTGTCCGCCGGGCTCGATTACGCCGCCGTCGGGCCTGAGCACAGCTATTTGCGCGATATTGGCAGAGTGGAATACGATTATGCCACGGATGATGCCGTTCTAAGCGCGTTCCTTGAGTTATCGAGCACTGAGGGCATTATACCGGCACTTGAGTCAACACACGCTGTCGCTTATCTGATCCAGCATGCGCGGGAAATGAATCGAGAGCAAGTTGTCATCATTAACCTGTCCGGCCGAGGAGATAAGGACGTGCATCAAATTGCTCAACATCTTGCCGCTCGGAACCAGGAGGAACAGGTGACGACGAAAGTGCCGCTGGGAAGAAGTAGCTGCCTTCCGAATGCAGTTTCAATCCCTTCGCCGTGATGGAAATCCCCACAGAAGTTCCCGTGATGCCTTTGCCCAATGCAGTGCTCTTCCCGCATTCACTGCTGCCTTTGCACATCTTTGAGCGTCGTTACTGCGACATGCTCGCGCATAGCCTGGTGGGCGATCGCGTGTTTTCCGTGGCGCTGAAAAAGAGGGGAATTGAAGAAGCAGTAGGAATTGAGGATCTTTGCCCTGTAGCCGGCGTCGGACTGATACGTGCGTGCGTCGGAAATGAGAACGGCACTTCTAATCTCGTGCTGCAGGGATTGGCGCGTGTGCGACTGATTACCTGGACTCAGGAAAATCCGTTCCGAATCGCAAAAATTGAAATCGCGAAGTCGATCCTGGGCAATCCACTGCAAGCGGACGCGTTGAGCGAGAAGGTGAAAGAGTTTTGTCTTCGGATCGAAAAAATTGGCGTCCCGCTTCCACCCAATCTGATGGAACATCTGAAGCAGATTGATTCTCCGGAAATCCTTTCCGATGTTGTGGCGGCTGCTTTTGTGGGAGAACCGTTTCAGCGGCAAAAGCTGCTCGAAGCTTATGAGGTTTGTGAGCGACTCCGCTTGTTGATCCAGTTTCTGCGGAGTCAGGTTGGTGGGAATTGACGATTGGGTGAGCGGTTCCTGCCCGATTTTCGATTGTCATTCGAACTTGAATGAATTAATTCTGGTCCAAACCTTTCCCTATGATTCGTCACCTCATTCTTCTGGTTCCGATCGCTTTTTGTGTGGCGTTGGTTGCTTGTCAAACAACAAGCGGGCCGAAAACAGCCGGCACTGGGAATCGATACGGCTATGGTGCCGTCCCGACACCAACGCCACCCGTAACCTCGCTACCCAAAAAGACACCGGAGCCGGCACCGGAAGAAACGCCGCCTCCTGAAGCCTTTCCGACGCCCTCTCCTACCGCGCCTGCACAGCCGGAGAACTATCCCGTTGCGAGCAAGGTGCCTGGAAAAACCGGACGCGTCATCAGTCCGTATGCCCCCAACGCAGGTGAAGTCGACGTGGAAGGCTATCCGCCGGGTGCGGAAGTGAAAGATCCATACACGGGAAAGATCTTTCTGGTACCTTAACCTAGAGTTTGGGTTTTTTGATACTTAGGCTTAACGGGACGCGCATTTGCGCGCGTCCCGTCTTGCTTTTGATTATGGAAGCAAGCAGTGTGGGCATTGTCGGTGTTGGAATGATGGGCGGGTCAATTGCGCTCGCCGCCCTGCGTGCCGGTTATCGAGTCTTCTTATACGATCGCATCGCTTCTGAAAAGCTGGCCGGACTGCGGTTCCGGACGGCATCGGTGGTGAATGATCTTTCGGAGTTAGTGTCCAACAGCCGTCTGATAATTCTGGCCACTCCGATCGGGGCACTCGCACAGACCGGAAATGCGTTACATGACCTGGTGAGTCCCGAGCACGTGGTTTCGGATGTGGCGAGCGTCAAAGGACCCATTGCGGAGGTACTCGCAACTGCCTTGCGAGGCCGCTGCGAATACGTTCCCGCCCATCCTATGGCCGGCTCGGAAAAATCCGGACCGGAGGCTGCGCGCGATGATTTGTTTGCCGGTGCGGTGACATTTCTCTGTCCGGAATTGGCCTTGAAGGCAGCGAGCGTGACGCTGGTGACCGGGTTTTGGGAAAAACTGGGCACGCGCGTCGTGCTTGTGAGCGTTACAGCGCATGACCAGCTGGTTGCAGTGATGAGTCATCTGCCTCATTTAATTGCCGCGTTGCTGGTGAAACACGCGGCGACCAGCAACAGGGCGGCGCTTGAACTCTGCGGACCCGGGTTTCGTGATGCGACCCGAATAGCCTCGGGCGCGCCTGAGCTCTGGGCGGACATTCTGCTGGCGAACGCAGACGCCTTGCAAGAGCAGCTTCGCTCCTTCAAGAGAGAGCTGGAAGAAGCCATGACTTTATTGGGCGAAAAAGACGTGAAAAAATTGCAAGCTTTGCTCGACGACGCCAAGGAGAATCGCGATAGGTTATCGGCATAATGCATTATGTCAGAACTATCGGTTTTTAGGGCGCCAACGATCGAGGCGGAAATTCGAGTCCCAGGGGATAAGAGTATGTCGCATCGCGCGGTTCTGCTCTCCGCAATTTCAAACGGTGTCTGCGTCGTCCGTGGTTTCCTTCCAAGCCACGATTGCCAATGCACAGTAAACGCGATGCGAAATTTCGGGATTACGATCGAACAACCGGAAGAAACGACATTGATAATTCACGGTCAGCGGGGAAATCTTCATCCTCCTTCTCAGGCAATCGATTGTGGCAACTCTGGGACTTTGATGCGGTTGCTCTGCGGGCTAGTTGCGACGCAGCCCTTTGAATCTAGATTAGTCGGTGACGGCTCGCTTTCGTCGCGACCGATGCGTCGAGTCATCGAGCCGCTTACGCAAATGGGCGCATCGATTGATGCCCTCGGGGCGAATGGGGCAGCCCCGCTTGTCATCCGGGGGGCTCGGCTGCGCCCGATTCGGTACGAGCTTCCAATGGCGAGCGCGCAAGTCAAGAGCGCGATCTTATTCGCTGCGCTCAGAGCCTCTGGCAAGACCACGGTCGTGGAGCCGTTCCCAACACGAGATCATACCGAAAGAATGATGTCTTATTTTCTCGTTCAGTCGCAACGGGAAAAACTGGGGCAGGGGATTGCCATCTCCTTGTATGGTGACCAAGTTCCGGAGTCCAGAGACTTCACGGTTCCCGGCGACATTTCAAGCGCTGCTTTCTGGTTGGTGGCAGCCGCTGCGCAAGAAGATTCGGATCTTCTTGTCCGCGACATCGGACTGAATAAGACCCGGACAGGGATACTCTCAGTGCTGTTACGTATGGGAGCGCGAGTTCGCGAAGTAATCGCAGATTGCGATCAACGGGAACCCAGGGGCGAAGTTCGAATCCAAGGTGGACGGCTGCGTGGAACTATTATCGCAGGGGACGAGGTGCCAAATGTCGTCGATGAGATCCCGATTCTCGCTGTAGCCGGTGCATTGGCCCATGGTAAGACAGTAATTTGCGATGCTAAGGAATTACGCGTGAAAGAAACCGATCGTTTGGCGGCCATCGCGACCAACTTGACAGCTATGGGGGTCGAGGTCGTTGAGCTGGACGATGGACTGGAGATCTACGGCGGCAGCCCGCTTTTGGGGGCGCGCGTGAAGAGCTACGGCGATCATCGCGTTGCCATGGCTTTCGCAATCGCAGGGATGTTCGCCCGTGATCAGACTGTGATCCAAGACACTGATTGCATCGCTACGTCGTACCCAGGTTTCCCCGAGCAGCTGCAGAGATTTTTAGCCCCGGACGAGAAGCCGCCCACGCTTGTCATTAACCCGGCCGAAGCTTTAGAAAAAAATTGAATCCGGCCAACGTCTCCGAATTTTCCGTGATTGCTATTGATGGGCCTGCCGCTTCCGGAAAGAGCACGGTCGCGCGCAAGCTCGCTAAGAGACTTGGTTTTTCTTACGTCAACAGCGGCGCGCTTTATCGAGGGATCGCCTGGCTGGCCGGTGAGCATCATATCGGGCCGAACGATGCAAGCGCGGTATGTGGCCAGATGCGAAAATCTGTCTTCAAATTTGATCTGCAAAGCAAGGAGCTGGTTTTCTCGATCGACGGGATTAATCCCGAGGCGCATTTGCGGAATGAACAAGTCAATCAAACGGTCTCCAGTATTTCCGCGATTGCGGAGGTGCGCGAATTTCTTGTGGCGCATCTACGGACATTTCTGAGTTGGGATGACCTGGTCATGGAGGGGCGTGACATCGGGTCAATCGTTTTCCCCGATACTCTTTACAAATTTTACATCGATGCATCGCTTGAGGTTCGCGCGCAAAGAAGGGCATTCCAAGGACAACGCGATGATCTTTTTTACCGGGACCGAGCGGATTCCTCCAGGCGCTCCTCTCCGCTGACGATCGCCGAGGATGCGCATGTAATCGATAGTTCATCACTAACAATTGACGGCGTTGTGGGAGAGATCGTTGGACGCCTAAAAATGAAAGGGCTTCTGACAGCTCTCCGCCTCGATTGATGAAGCCCCTTTATCGGCTGGGTTACGTGCTGAGCGCGACGGTTGCCAGGGTCATATTCCAGTTTCGCGCCTATGGTCAGGAGTACATCATCGAAGAGGGACCGGCAATAATGGCCGCGAATCACCAGAGCTATCTTGACCCTCCGCTGGTCGGTATTACCTGCAAGAACGAAGTCTACTTTCTGGCGCGTAAGACCCTCTTCGAAAAGAGGTTGCTTGGAGCGATCATTGCCAGGGTAAACGCGCTTCCGGTTGATCTTACGCGGGGTGATCTCGCGGCATTTCGCACGATCATTAACCTGCTGAAAGAGGGACATCGCACGGTGATTTTTCCGGAGGGCACACGCTCGTTGACCGGACAGATCCAACGGGCTCGCCCCGGGATCGGCATGATCATTGCCAGGACGCTCGCCCCTGTCGTCCCGATGCGAATCTTTGGATCCTTTGAAGCTTGGCCGAAAGGCGGGAAAATTAGGCCGCACCCGATCACAGTGGTCGTCGGCAAGCCGTTGCGATTCAAAAAAGAGGATTTCCCGGTCCATAATCGAGAAGTCTACCAGAAGATCAGCGAGCAGGTGCTGGCCGAAATTGCTGCTATAGAAATGCCCGAGAAAAGGCGTCAGTAGATTCCGTGGTCAGTATCAGTCGGCAGTTATCAGTAAAGGAGATCGCCAAATGATGCCTGAAGCTTTTCTGGCTAGCATGCCAGTTTGATGCCATCTCCGGAGCGAACACAAAGGTTTCTGCAATGCTTCTCCGTCTGAAACCGGCGACTGTTAACTAATTAGGCAAGGGCTTCGCCCTTGATAGCCCGTTTTGCCACGGCATTTCGCAGAGGCATTCATCGCGGTAAGTTCCTGGTATCTCACCACCTAGGAGCAAGCGATGAACACCTCCTGCGAACACCATAAAAATAGCATTAAATTTGGCTACCGTTGTTTTGATCGGATTCTTTTGAACGGATTAATCCAGCCTTTTCAGCAACCCGAACGAGTGATCGGTTTCTTTAATGCTTTATCGCGAGGGCCTGCGGGTTACTCGCAACCTCCTAGGCGATATCGCTCAGCAATTTCAGAACTGGCTCAAGAACCGTTGCCAGAAATGGGGCGTGTCGATCCTCGATGCGCCCGATGCAAGGCGTGATGACTTTGTTGCTCCCTA
>JAFAQT010000428.1 GCA_019246215.1 Verrucomicrobiota bacterium | reverse complement strand
AAACTTTGTGAAACGCCGGGTGATCGCATGAAAAAGTTTATTCCCTGGCTTATAGGCCTGCTTTTTTTAGTTTGGGCAGTTTCAAAGATGATGCCCCCTAAGGAAGCAGAAGGTTTGGATCTGCGCGGCTTCGGGAAGCTCCCCGTCCTTGTCGGGGGGCGAGTCATGCCCATGGATACTCTGGCCAGGGTGTCCCTGTCGGAATGGAATCATCACGGAACCTACACGACGGCGGACGGAAAGGTGGTGGAACCGAGCAAGGGATTCTTAGACGTTCTTATGATGCCGGAGCGATCGGATACGGCCAAACTGTTTGAAGTCAGCAATCAGGATATTCTTGATCTTTTTGGCTCTCAGGACGCCAAAGGGCAGTTTGTTTCCTATTCGTTCAATGATCTAAAACCATTCTTCGACGAAATCGAGAACCAAGCCGGATCAGCGGAGCAAACTGAAGCCCAAACTCGGAACCCGTTTCAACGCGGAATCATCAGACTCCGGGATAGCTTGCGGATATATCTTCAGCTGAAGAACACCGTTCAAGCGGAAGATTCACCCGATTTCGGGAAGGAGATTTTGGCGTTTTCGCTCTCTATACAACCGGGGCTGAACGCAGTTCACGATCGCGACGCTGGCAAGCCATTTAACCAGGGAGATTTCAATCGAATCCTCTTATTCGCGGAACGCTACAAAAGTTTGATGCAGGCAAAATACGCTTATGCGTTTCCGAACCCGCAGGGGAGCCTGGAGAATGAAGGCTGGCAACATATTTCCGAATCCCTGCTAGGTGCGATCGGCAGCGGTCGCTTGCCTTACGCGGTGTCCGCTTACGGTCGCCTGATCTCCGCTTATCGCGCAGGCGATGTGAACAGCTTTAACCAGGAAATCCGAGAATATGAAAAATATCTTTCTAAGGCAATTCCCGACAAACTGAACAGACCGAGACTGGAGTTCCTTTTTAATCAGGCTCAACCATTTTTGCAGGCGATGATTTTGTATATTGTCGCTTTGATATTCGGCCTCTTTTCGTGGCTGGTATGGCCAAAGACCCTTGGCAGAACGGCCGTTGTTCTTCTCGTGAGCGCATTTCTGATTCACACGCTTGGATTGATGACGCGCATGTACTTACAGGGGCGACCTCCGGTCACGAATCTTTACAGTTCGGCGATATTCGTTGGTTGGGCGTCGGTTTTGCTCTGCATCATTCTTGAGCGCTTTTATAAGAACGGGATCGGCAGTGTGTGTGGTGCGGTAATCGGTTTTGTGACCTTGCTCATCGCGCACAATCTCCAGTTGGATGGGGACACCTTGGAAATGTTGCGAGCCGTTCTGGACACGAACGGGTGGCTCGCTACGCATGTTGTCGGCGAGGCGATGGGCTATTCTGCGATGTTTCTTGCCGGATTGATTGGCATTATTTACATCTTGCGCGGATTGCTGACGACTTCGTTCGACGAAGCGACTTCTAAAACCCTTGGCCGGATGATGTACGGCGTGGTTTGCTTCGCGACCCTGTTCAGCTTGGTTGCCACCATCCTTGGTGGGATTTGGGCGGATCAATCCTGGGGCCGGTTCTGGGGTTGGGACCCAAAAGAAAACGGAGCGCTCTTAATCGTTCTATGGAATGCGGTTATCCTGCACGCCCGATGGGGAGGATTTGCCAGGGAGCGCGGCATGGCTCTGTTGACCGTGTTTGGTAATATCATTACGAGCCTCTCGTGGTTTGGTGTAAACATGCTTGGTGTCGGCCTGCACTCTTACGGCTTCATGGATCGTGCGTTCGGACCCTTGATCGGATTTATCGTTAGCCAGCTAGCGATCATCGGGCTCGGGTTGATCCCACTGAAATTTTGGCGGGGAATCAGCGCGCGCCAGCAGCCCGGCCAGATCGGCGCAGAGGAAATGTCAGCGGTCAGTGCCAATGTCAGTGGAAAGGCGTAACGGCAGCGTCTTCCTCTTTTCTCGGCCGCCCCGAGGAGCACCGTCACACGCCTGCGTTCGCGTGATCGAAGAGAATGCCAATCGAAGGGGCAGCGTCTTCCCCTTTTCGCGGCGCCCGTAACACCGGGCCACTCGCCCGCGTTCGTCTGATCGAAGGACGACAGCCCTGCCCCGACTTCCGCGTTTTTATGAATCGATCTTGATTTGATGAGGGTTGGCGGGCGCATTCAATGACTATTTTGCATCCATCGCTTTATTGGGGCGGCAGGTCAGGGAGGGGCGGCAGGTCAGGGACAGGTCAGATATCGACGTTTCGAACGGTTCGCTGGTCAGTTGTCAGGCCTGGGAGTACGCGCTTGATATTCGACCCGTCCCCAAAAAGCAGAACAAAAAAGATCATCATTTTGGGGACAGGTAAAAAGTTGAAAGGCGATCAGCTATCGCGTCAGTTTTTGGGACAGAGGCGGGACAATCAGTTGAGAGACGGGGACAGGTCAGATGTCGACCTGTCGAACGTTATCTTGTCAGTTTTCAAGGCTCGGAGTAGGCGCTTTGATATTCGACCTGTCCCCAAAAGGGGACCTGTCCCCAAAAGGGGAGCCTGTCCCCAAAAGGGGAGCCTCCCCAAAAGGGAGCCGAGTGCGGGGCAGCGCATGCTTAGACTCTGTGGCAACTAGAACAGAGGTGGTCGAATCCAAACCCTTCTTGATCTTTGGCGTCGATCGTCGTTTCATGCTCGAGACGAACCGAACGCATGGCAGCAAAACCTCACATCTTGGTCGTTGGAAGCTCAAACACCGACATGGTGATTTTCTGCGATCGATTGCCGCGTCCGGGCGAGACGGTACTAGGTGGCCAATTTCGAATGTTTGGCGGCGGCAAGGGTGCGAATCAGGCGGTCGCGGCGGCTAGGGCTGGCGGCGCGATCACGTTCCTGGGCGCCTATGGCGCGGACACATTTGGGACAGACGCGAGAGAACGTCTTTTGAAGGAGGGGATCAACTTGGATTACTTTCAATGCGTGCAGAGCGTGCCAAGCGGTATCGCACTGATTCTCGTCGACGGCGTCACTCGAGAGAACCTGATCGCAGTCGCAAAATCCGCCAATGAAGCCGTAGATTCAGCCATGGTTTCCGCAGCCCGACCTGTCTTTGAAAAAGCGGCTGCTGTGATTTCCCAGTTAGAAATTCGAGATGGCGCGATCGAGGCTGTGGCTCGGATTTGCCATGAGCTGAGTAAGCCGTTTGTATTGAATCCCGCCCCTTCCCGAACGCTTCCAAAGCGCATTTATGAGAGCCTGCACGTGATCGTCGTAAACGAGCACGAGGCGCGGGATCTTAGCGGACAGGAGGAAATTCCAGGTGCCGTCCGTCGGTTGCACAGTTTGGGATGCAAAAATGTGGTCGTCACACTGGGCGCTCGCGGCGCCATGTTCTCCGAGGGGGAAAAGGTCGAATTTGTCGAAGCACCGAAAGTTCACGCGGCGGACACGACGGGTGCAGGAGATTGTTTTGTTGGGTGGCTTGGAGTGGGCGTTGCCGAAGGCCTTTCTCTAGCGACGGCGATCGAAAGAGCGTGTAAGGCCGCATCCATCAAAGTTACCAGGGCCGGAGCTCAAGACGGAATGCCATACCGTGGTGAAGTTGTCGGCGTCAGCTAGTGCTAGTGCTAGTTGCCAGTGGCCAATGTCAGTTGAGTTTTCCTACACTCGGCTTGATCCGCCTTGGCGGATAAGGCGCTAAGCCGCTTCGCAAAGATGTCGAAATCGTGCCGTTGCCAAATCGAGCGCAGCTCTCCTGCGGAGACCAAAACTCTTTCCTGTATTTAGCATTCAAATAGGCAAGGTAAAAAAGTAAAGCTTATCCGAGTTAGTTTTTCCTTTGAATCGCACCTACGGTTCGAAAAGGAGGCGTTATCCTTAGGATCTTTAGAGGTTCTCGCTTCCTGTTTCTGTTGGCCCCGTACTGACGACTGCCACCGCTACTGGCAACTAATTGGCGCTGCCAATTTCTAACAGTTTGTGCAGGTTATCGACGCAGATCTGTGACCAAGTCTCGAGGGTTTCACGCTCGGAGCGGAGCTGGTTCGGCGTCAGAAACTCAAGATTGAGGATCATGCTCTCTCGTTTCTCCGCTCTCGGGTGCGCTAGGTCCAAAATGTGGACCACCCCAAGATGCACTTGACCCACTTCATTGGAATCGTCGTTGATCAATGCAGCAATTCGGTTCTGTAGCGGGCGTTCGACGACTACCTCTTCGTCGATTTCTCTTTGGACGCCTGCAAAATAGGCTTTCTTGTCGAGCGCGAATAGTTCTTCATCACGATCGTTCATGTGACCGCCGATCCCGATTGATCCCTTGGCTACCAGCCGTTGTTCGCCGGACTTTTTTCCACGTTTGTACCGGAGCACCTTGCCTCCACTCACAAGGAGCGCGTAAGGAATGATTTGTTTGAGACTAGGGTCGATTTCGGCGGACGATCGCGCCACAAAGAAGTTATTCTGGCGACTGAGCATCGCCGTCAGATAGCGATCCACTTCGAACTGTAGCCCTTGGAACATGCCGATTGATTCCAGGAGCGATCGCCGCACCACTAACACCATTTCCTCTTTCATATAACGGGTTCACTGTAGAAAGGGCATCTTAACTGCTCAATGAGATTTCAGTGGCGGGTATGTTTATCCCGTTTCAATATGCACAGGTGTCGAGTTTCGATCATCGACGACAGTTTGCGAGTGACAACAACGCGGGGTGTTGCCCGGAAGTTTTGGCAGCGCTTCAGGATTCAAGTCCGGGGCACCTTGTGGCGTATGGCTCGGACGCAATTACGGCGAAAGCAAAAGATGCTTTTCGAGAGTTGTTCGAAACCGATTGCGAAGTCTTTTTCGTGTTTAATGGCACTGCCGCAAACAGCTTGGCAATCGGCAGTTTTTGTTCGCGGCACCACAGTATTCTCTGTCATCGACATTCACACATCGAATCCGATGAATGCAATGCCCCCGGATTCCTGAATCAGGGTCTCCGTATTGTGACAGTGGAAGGCGCAGAAGGGAAAGTCGATCTTCGGAGTGTCCAGGAGGCGCTACGCGGAAAACGGGATATCCATGCAAGCCAGCCACGAGTGATCAGTCTGACAAACATTACGGAGCTCGGAACCCTCTACCGACCGAAGGAGATCGCCGAGTTGGCGGATTTTGCCAAGAGCAAGGGCCTGGCCGTTCACGTCGATGGAGCTCGATTCGCGAATGCCGTCGCTTCAGCCGATTGTGCTCCCGCAGAGCTGTCGTGGAAGGCGGGCGTCGACGTTCTCGTCTTCGGCGGAACGAAGAATGGTCTGGCTTTCGGGGAGGCAGTGGTCTTCTTCAAGAAACAGGATTCCTCCGATTTTATGTATCGGATGAAACAGAGCGGACAGCTTGCTTCTAAAATGCGCTTCCTCGCCGCACAATGGCTTGGTTTATTGAGCAACGGAAAATGGCTCGAACACGCAAGACACGCGAATGCGATGGCGGAAAGATTGTATTCACAAATCAGTCAGGTCGAGACGACCAAACTCTTGTTCCCGCGTGAAGGCAACGCGGTCTTCGTAAAAATTCCCGAGCCAATCGTGGCCCGACTTTATGAGCTTGGATGGCGATTTTATACGGACGTAGGTCCGGGTGGAGGCGCCCGACTGATGTGTTCTTGGGATACGACGGAGCATGATGTCGACCAATTCGTGGCGGACATCCGGGGAGGGGCTTGAGGTTGCGCCTCAGCGCGAAAGCAGTTTAAAACTGGCCATCGAGCCCCTGATATCCGGATCTTTGAGCGGATGCAGATCGTCCTCTTTCATACCGGCAATCTGGTAAATCCTGTTGTTTGCTTCAAACATATTTACCACCAACCCGTAGTGAGCGCCGTGATAAACTGAATCGCCGGTCAATCGGTAACCTGGCATCCCGTGTAGTGATATCCGTTCGAGTCCACGGCGAAATCCCTGCCCTTCGCCGAAATACCTCTTTTCCAATTCCTCGATCGATTTCTCGTTGAGATGAAATTTTTTTCGCTTAGACAGATCGACGTAACCGAGGAAGATAAAAGCGGATCGATCGATGCGGCTAGCGCCTACGAGGGTGCCTTCTTCGGTTGATCCTATTGTCGTCCAATTGGTCGGGCTATTGGAGGAGTTACTGTCCGGCAGATTGATCGAACAGTCGAAATCTGCCGATTCCCAGAGTGCGGCAGGCGTGGAGGCGGCAAAAAGCAGAAGGGCCACAAACGCAAGGTTGAAAGGATTCATGGTCAAAACAATCTCGATCGCTGGAAACTGAACACGAGCGCGAATTGAGTCAATATTTCGTGGCGGATTTCCTTCGGAAAGTCATCTTGCCAGGAAATAGTTCTTTTGCTTTTCGCTGATCGGATGTCCGAGCTTTTCGAGAACCTGAAGCATATCTTCCCAGACCTTCCGCTTGACAGATAACGCCTGATTTCGCAGCAAATAAGAAGGATGAAATGTCGCCATGACGGGGATTGAACTAAAAAAATGCCAACGTCCGCGCATTTGATTCATCGGTGCCTCCTTTCCGAATAGGCCCCGCATTGCAGTTGCGCCCAGAGCGACCATGGCTTTCGGCTGGATTAGCGCGATTTGTTCCCGAAGATAAGGGAGGCACGTCTCCATCTCCGTCCGTGTCGGTTGCCGATTTCCCGAACTTCCTGGAGGCATGTCCGGCCTGCATTTGAGGACATTGGCGATATACACTTCCGAGCGCTGATAACCCATTGTCTCAATTATTTTTGTGAGGAGTTCGCCGGCGCGCCCGACAAACGGTTCGCCTTGAATGTCTTCGTCCGCCCCGGGTGCTTCACCGACGAACATCAGCTCTGCGCTCGGGTTGCCAGTGCCGAATACCACCGAGTGCCGGGAGGCGACCAAGTTGGGACATTTGACGCAGGCCAGGACCTTGGTGCGCAATCGTTCGAATAGTGGCGCTATGGCTCCGGGATCTTTGATTCGGGTGTGATCGGGAGTCTGGCCAATCTGATCCTGGTGCGAAATCTTATCGATTCGCAAACCTCCAGAGACCTGTATTTCCTCGCATGCCTCCCCACCCCTGGCTACCTCTTTCAGCGTCGTGATCCTGTGAAGCGTGGAGATATCCGCACGGAAATCAGAACGATCTTGCAGGCTGCGAAGCATCTCGACAGCCAAGCTTAGACCTTGCTCGTATGATCCGGTTTTCTTCGACGCCACTCTGCACGAAATCGTCTGGTAATCCGGCTTCGAATTCCAACCAATTCTCCAGGATTGGATGAAAAAATCCGAGGCGCCAGGCGTGCAACATCTGCCTGCCGTATTCGCTTGATTTTTTTCCGTACACCTTGTCGCCGAGGACAGGATGCCCAATTGAATGGAGATGAACCCGGATCTGGTGCGTCCGTCCCGTAAAAATCTGGCACAGAACCAAGGCCCATGCGCTTGTCTCCTGGATCACCTCGAAATTTGTGTGAGCGGGCCGACCGCGATCGAGGACCGCCATTTTTTGACGATGCACCGGGTGGCGGCCGATCGGGGCGACTATGTCACCGGCAAATTTCGTAAATCGGCCGAGGCACAGCGCGAGATAATATTTTTGAACTTTCCGTGCTGCAAACTGCTTGCTTAGCCGCAGATGTGCGAGGTCGTGCTTAGCCACCACAAGGCAACCGCTGGTTTCCTTGTCCAGCCTGTGGACCATTCCGGGCCGCAGTGTTCCGCCGATTCCGCTTAGGTTTGACACGTGGTGCAGCAACGCATTGACTAGCGTGCCGGATTGGATGCCGGCTCCCGGGTGGACCGTCATTCCCGCCGGTTTATTGACCACCAACAAATGTTCATCCGCGAATAAGATCGGCATCTCCAGGGCCTCCGGCGCCAAGACGATCGACTGAGGCTCCGGTTCGGAGATTTCTACTTTGTCGCCCGCCCGGATAATCTGCTTTGCGCGAGATGTTTTTCCGTTAAGAAGGATGTACCCCGACCGGATCAGCGCCTGAATCCGCGCCCGAGACAAGCGACCTTTTTGGGCAACTAGAAAAACATCCAGGCGTTGCCCGGCATCGGCAGAGGCGACAACGATCTGGTCGATTTTGCCTTTGTCCATCTCAAGAAAGCCGTGAGACCGTACACGAGCGGTATCTCATTTCGCCTGTCGAGCGACTGCTAAAAAGCTCTCCAGCAAAACGCGCGGCTCTGGCGCTCGCATGAGCGATTCGCCGACCAGTGCTGCGTGGACACCCGCCCCGACGACGCGGCGAACGTCTTCGACTGTTCGAATTCCGCTCTCACTTACGATCGTACAGCCGTCCGGTACCCTTGGGGCTAGCTGTTCCGTCACACTCAGGTCCAATTCGAATGTGGCAAGATTTCGATTGTTGATCCCGATAAAATCAGCACCGGCGTCAAGCGCCCGGTCGAGTTCTGTTGCATCGTGAACTTCGACCAGGCAATCTATCCCGATCTGGGCTGCCGCCGCCCTCAAACGCTTCAATTCATCGCTGGCCAGGGCGGCAACAATCAAGAGCACCGCATCGGCGCCGGCGAGTGCTGCCTGGTAAATCTGGACTTCATGGAGGGTGAAATCCTTTCTCAGGATCGGTCTAGGAACTTTGTTCCGGATCAAGGCGAGGTAATCCAGGTGTCCCTGAAAAAACTTCTCATCGGTCAAAACTGAGATGCAGTCCGCGCCAGCTTCATCATAGATCAGGGCGGTTCGGACTGGGTCAAAATCCGAAGCGATTATACCAGCAGAAGGAGACGCTTTCTTGACTTCGCCGATGAAGCCAAAGTTTCCGGAAACCAGTGCCTTCCGGAACCCCCGGAACGGACCGAGCTCGGCTGCCCGATCACGCCAGTCCGCAGTATGCGCCAACCAAGGCGCAATTTCGTTTCGCTTGTGAGCGACGATCTCTCCAAGGCGACTCATGAGGTATTAAATCTAGCACACGGAGAATGGATCAGCATAGTCTTGTTGGTGTCTGGCATTGAAAGACGCGTTTGGGTATGCTGCTTGAGAATACCTGACGGCGTGTTTCCGAACAGGATTTGGAAATGCATTCGGAGCCTTTTTGCAACCCCAATTTGAATCTTGTAAGCGGTAAAGCCCAAGACCGAGCCGAACATCTGGCAAATTTGGCCGTTCGCGCCTTGATTGCCGAGATCGAATTGACGCCAAAACCAGGTCTGGTCGACGCGCGCGGTTCGGGCGCCCACACCGATCTTTCGCCGGCGCTGATGAGGCGCTCAGCTCGATCTTTGCGGAATACGTTCGAACGGATTGGGCTTGTCTCTTTTCACCAGGTTCCCAGCCTGACCCTTCGCGAAAAGCTCGGCGTGATCGGTCGCTCCGCTGAAAGATCGATGTTGCTGACCACCGGAGGAATCAATACCCACCGCGGCGCGATTTGGGCTTTGGGATTGCTCATTTCCGCCGCCGCGATGGGCTCCAACTCACCGAAAGTAGTTGCAAACCGAGCGGCCCGGTTGGCTCGCATCTCGGAAAGGAATGCGCGGCTGCAGGAAAGCAATGGTTTGAAAGTTGTTCGCCGTTTTAATGTTCCCGGAGCCCGCGGCGAAGCTTTGGCCGGGTTCCCACACGTTATCTACAGCGCCTTGCCTACACTTTACCGCTCGCGCTCCCAAGGTGCATCCGAAGCGGATGCCAGGCTCAATGCGCTCTTGGCCATTATGATCAATTTGGAAGATACGTGCCTGCTGCATCGAGGCGGTGCGACGTCGCTCCGCGCGGCGCAATCCGGTGCGATGGCGGTACTGGCAGCGGGAGGAACTCAAACCCTCCGCGGTTGGGGGCTGCTTCATCGATTAGATCTTGATCTGGCCGCCTTGAACGCTTCGCCGGGTGGAAGTGCGGACTTGTTGGCGGCCGCCCTTTTTCTCGATTCTCTTGTCCATTTACAAAAAGGCAACTATGGAAAAGCTTAGTTTTGATTATCCAGCGTCCCAGCCTGTCCAGCAACGAACCCATGTTGGCGTGGTTGGCTCAGGTGATCTTGAAGTGCTGCTTGAACCTTCCTCCGATGAAATGGCTCACGTCACTATTCGGACAAGCGTGGATGGTTTTGGCCAGATTTGGAAACAAGTAATGGATCGCTTTTTCTCGCGGTATCAAGGAGCGGCCACCATCGAGATCAATGACTTTGGCGCGACCCCAGGAATGGTGATGCTTCGCCTCGAGCAGGCGGCGGAAGGGAGTCGATGATGACCCCAGCCAACCGGCTTGATCCGAAGCAACTTCTGACGCGAAAGAGCTTCATTGAACTCAGCGCCCGAGAGCGTGCAAAGGCATTGCTGGATGAGGGGACCTATCGTGAATTGCTCGGGCCATTTGAGCGCCTCGAATCGCCCTGGTTGCCGATGCAGGGCGTTGTTCCACAATCCGACGATGGGCTGATCGTAGCGCGTGGAACACTAAGTGGCAAAGATGCGGCGATTCTGGCAATCGAAGGACGATTTCAGGGCGGAAGCACGGGCGAGGTTTCTGGGGCAAAGATTGCCGCGGCGCTCGAACTGGCACAACACGACGCGGAAAATGGCTGGCCGGTGCAAGTGCTCCTGCTCCTGGAGACGGGTGGAGTTCGCCTTCAGGAGGCGAACCTCGGTCTGGAAGCGATCGCCGAAATAAATTCCTCGATGGTCGCTCTGCGGGAGCACGTTCCAGTCGTTGGCGTAATCAGCGGAATGGTCGGGTGCTTTGGCGGGATGGCTATCACGGCAGCCCTTTGCAGTTATCTGATTATGACCAGGCAAGGTCGGCTGGGGTTAAATGGTCCGGAAGTCATTGAGGAGCAGTCCGGAATCGAAGAATTCGATTCAAGCGATAGACAGCTCATTTGGGCGGTCAACGGAGGAGAACAGCGTTATGCTGCTGGTTTCGTGGATGATTTAGTCGAAGATGATGTCAAACTGATCCGAGAACGTGTCATTGAAGCTTTTGGACGCGGTGTTCCTTGCCGGCATCGCTCTGAACAGGTTGAAGATTACCTTGAGCGTTTGGCGACGATTGATGTCACACATCAATTAGAAATCCGACACTTCGGTCGTCTTTGGTCGAAAAGGGTGCTCTCATGAGCAGTGGAGAAGCTGTTTGTACGCGCGGCCGGATTTGGTTTGAAGTCCTCCTTGGAAAAGGGGCGAAGCGCCCGGCGTCTGTGCCGTCGGTCCTGGTTGCTGACACGACGCTACAAAAGGAACGAGTCCGGCTTCTCGCGGTGGTATCAGACCCGCAGAATCGTTTTCCGTGCGCCCGCCAGGGACAAGTTGGACTCGAAGAGGGCTGGAATTTGGCTAAGCAGATCCGGGACGCAATTCGAGCGGATGCAAACGTTGAAAAACGTGCCATCATTGCCATCGTCGACGTGCCGAGTCAAGCCTATGGTCGACGTGAAGAATTGCTCGGGATCTTTCTTGCCGCGGCGGCGGCGACCGATGCTTATATCTCTGCCAGGCTGGCCGGCCACCCGGTGATTTCGCTGCTGGTTGGCCGCGCGATTTCAGGCGGTTTTCTAACTCATGGCGCACAGGCGAACCGGTTGCTTGCGTTTCGGGATCCGGGCGTGACAATTCACGCGATGCAGAAAAAGGCGGCGGCGCTAGTTACAAGGCGTAGTATCGAAGAACTGGATGAAATGGCAAGGAAGGTGATTCCTATGTCTTATGAAGTCAAAGACTACGCCCGGCTCGGGTTGCTGCACAAACTAATTGACGGCGTTGATCCTGATGCACCTGATCCTGCGCAGGTCGCACGGGTGCAGGCCGACTTACTCGAGGCGATAACCGATGCGCGATCAGGTCAGCGGGATTTGGGTAATCGCTTCCAAAGCGCGGGGGCAAGAACCAACCGAAACGCGACGCTCGAGGTACGGCGCCGCTTGGCTGAGCAATGGAATTTGAAGTGAAACACAAAGCAGATGCCTAGACTTGAACTAGGGGACCAGGTCCGAGGGCGGTTTAGCCCGTTATGCTAATTCTAACGGGGTTTTTGTTCTCGTTGTTCAGGCAGCCTTGAGGCCAACAGCATGAAGAAGTTGATCGAGATCGTCTACGATTTTTTGATAGAGGCGATCCAACAGAGTTCGTTTGTGGTCCTGGAGTTTGGAGTCTGCCCGGTAAGGTTGAAGCAGCCCGGCGGTGAGCGGTGAGTAAACCCGTTCGAAGAGTTTGAGGAACACCAGGCAAATGGAATAGCCCTGTGGGCAGAGCCGATAGCGGCGCGATTTGGGGAGTTTTTCGACCAAGTGCTTGGCTCTCAATTTGCTTAGATCGTAGCGAAGGGAAGCCAGCCTGTATTGGTCGGCTGCCATTGGCAGAGCGGCTAGGACATAGGGATAAAGCTCGGCAGTGGTGAAGGTGTTGCCGGCAGCGATGTGAGCGAAGCATACCAGGGCGTGCATGAGAGCCAGTTGTCGTGGGTGGTCGAGTTTGAGTCCCGGGATACGTTTATGGTTGGGAAGCACCGTGGGCTGTGTCAGCTTATGGAGCTGGCCTCGATCGACAAAGCTTTCCAGGATGTCCTGCTGAACATTAAGATAATTGTCGCAAACGGCCGAGAGCCTGTCACGGAGTTGGGGGAGGTTTTCGACAGCTTTTTTGACCCCATAGGCAGTCACGTCATTAGTCGCCGGCTCGGTGCGCAGGCACAGGTGATCGCGGACGTACTGCTTAAGGGAGCCGTGGGCGTAGTGAGTGCGAATGACGGGGTTGGGCAGATCGAGGTCTTCAATGACGGTTTGCAGCTTTCCTTTGTAGTACTTGGTGACCTTGCGGCCGAAGATGGTGGTGATCTTGCTGGGCTGGCCGATGGTGCGGTTGGCATCCAGCAGTCTCTGGTGCAATTGATCCAAGGCGGCGCGCCGGTGAAAGATCAAGTTGTCACAATACTCCACTTGGGAGAAAAAGAGCCGGTGCTGACAGCCGCAAGTTTTGCGTTCGCTTTCTTTGAAGAAGGGAGTCAGGCAGGCTAACCATTTTTGTCCGCACTCCAGCAGATGGTGTGGCGTCAAGGAATCGGCCAACTCCTGGAGCTTGTGTGGATGACTGCATCTGAGGAAGGCATTGGAACATTGCTTAAAATCGATGCCTTCAGAGCGCATGCGGTTAGTCAGCCAGTGGTGTTGATTGAGGCAAACGCGCGCTGAAAAGGGCAGATAGGGACAGATGCGCAGGAACATCCGGCCCCAGTTTCGGTCGTTAATGTAAAAGTTATATTGGACGATCCAACGTTGCGCCAACTGGAGGTGCCAGCGGTCTTCTTTTCCGATGGCAATCATGATCCGAGCCGGTTCCCTGGCCTTGAGAATGACCACCATCGCATCGTTCTTGGCGTGCTTGAAGTAGGGAGCAACAAAGTCATCACGCCTTGCATCGGGCGCATCGAGGATCGACACGCCCCATTTCTGGCAACGGTTCTTGAGCCAGTTCTGAAATTGCTGAGCGATATCGCCTAGGAGGTTGCGAGTAACCCGCAGGCCCTCGCGATAA
>JAFAQT010000421.1 GCA_019246215.1 Verrucomicrobiota bacterium | reverse complement strand
TTAAACTCTTCTTCGTGCCTCTTTTGAACCTTCTTTTCTTTCACGAGCTCTCTCACTTTACTTTGAGTTTCCGTGTCCACCAAATCGGGGGGGGCCCCAGCTTCTGTTTTACCCGACCTTCTTCCGAGCCGCTTTGGAAGCGGCTCTAGAGCGGCAAAATATCACAGTGCTTGGCTTGTGATATTTCTGGCTAGCTTCTCATCTGCAAAAGCGATCCATTTGCGGCTGCACGGCGTCGTCCACCATTTTGAGTGCCCCTTCTGGCTCTGGCTGTTGGTGATGACCGCTTCCTCGCTTCCTTCAGCTTGTCCCAGTATTGCGCTTCGACCGGGATCGGCGGCCTCCTTCAAGATTTGCTTGTTATAAAAAAGTGCCCGCGCATCGGTATTGGTCGGCAGCGCATAAAGCTTGTCTTGGTAGAGAACCTCTTTCCAGGGCACTTCGGAATAGGACTGAGGTCTTTCCCTTCCTTTTGCATTAACGGTGTCAAATGGCTCAGCCGCCCGCTGGCAGCGCGCTGCGCAATCGTGAAGCGATCCAGCACAGCGACATCTGGACCGACGCCGCTTCGTACGGCAGTCATGAGCTTAGCAGTGTCCGTCTCTGGTCCGGGCCAGCTTCCACAGTGACCTTTAATTCAGGATTGTTCCGGCTGTATTCATCCGCCGCTTTTTGATAGGCAGCTTTTTCGTGGGCACTCAGCAAGGAATTGAGCCAGCGAGTTGAGTCTTCCCCATGGCTCCTGCCGAAATCCATCGAGAGCAGTCGACCAGTATGAATTTAGCAAAGGTTTTCAATTTGGGGGGTAGCTTGTTTTAATTTCGCAGACGATCAGCGCTGGCGAATTGGATTAAGCCCGGCCCGGCAAGACATTGACAACGCAAACCCGCTCAAGTAATCGGTCAAGGTTCATAGAAGTGGACAATTCTCAAGATTCACTTGAACAGTCCCTGAGACGGCTCTCGATCCGTTTACTCGAACTTAGTGCCTGGTGCGATCGGGACCTGCAGCTGATTGAACAAGGAGAGTTGCGCACCGGACCCGACGCCCCCTGGTGCAGCCTTAGGTCGGGCGAGTCTTGGCCTGGACTTGGAGTACCCGTCGAGATTCAATTCGATGTTTTGATTCCGCAGGATTGGACCGGGTGTCCTGTTCATGGACGCTTCCGGCTGGGCGGCGAGGCGCTGCTTTTCATGAACGGTCGACCGATCGGCGGGTTGAATTCGCTGCATCAAGAGTATCCGCTCCTTAGCCGGGCGCACGGCGGAGAGACACTTCAGTTCCATGCGGAAGTCGTGCCGCACGGTTTGTTCGGTACACCTGTTGTTGAACCTCGCTTCGACTTCGGGTGCGTACTCGTTCCGGAGGACGATGCCCGGGCGCTTTACGAAGATCTTGCCGCTGCGTTGGAGGCGGCCCGCTATCACGCGCATACGGGCAGGGTAGCTATCGCCGAAGGCCTAGCAGGTGTCATTCACCGGGCTTTCAAAGACGCAGTTCTCCCCCGGAGCAATACGGAAGAATATCTTTCCCGGATCGCGCTAATCTCAGGAAGCCGAACGACAGACGATTTCTATGGAAACGAAGACCGTCTGGGATCGCTGTGGGAAAGGTGGAAGTTCCGTTTGCCTTCCGGATCATTGACGACCCAACAACGCTCCCGGTTACGCGAGGTCAGGACCGCTTTTGCAGCGGAGCTCGCTCATGTAAGAAACTGTTTTCCGGCCGAAGGCAAGGTCTGGTTGACCGGCCACGCCCACCTTGATCTGGCGTGGCTTTGGCCGTTAGAAGAAACGCGGCGAAAAGCCCGGCGAACATTCCACTCCGCCGTCGGACTCTTGGCCGATTATCCGGAACTGCATTTCAATCAGTCAAGCGCACAAGTTTATACCTGGATCGAGCAAGATGATCCCGCGCTTTTCAAACAGATACAGGCTTACGTACGGGAGGGGCGGTGGGATGTCGTCGGGGGCATGTGGGTTGAGCCTGACGGCAATCTGCCAGCCGGTGAATCCTGGGTTCGCCAACTATTGTTTGGGCAAAGGTTTTTTCAAAGTAGATTCGCGCAGGGTGCCAAAGTCGCTTGGTTGCCGGACTCTTTCGGATTCAACGGGAACCTGCCGCAACTATTGCTCTCGGCAGACATTCCCTATTTTTTCACCCACAAATTGACTTGGAACGAAAGGAACCCATTCCCCTATGATCTCTATTGGTGGGAAGGCGTCGATGGGAGCCGTGTCCTGGCGCACAGTTTCACCAACCCTAAAAATGGGTACAATGCTCGCTTAACGGCTTTCGAACTGGGCGAGACCTGGCAGCGGTTTCGCGGCAAATTGAATCACGATTGTACATTGCTTGCGTTCGGTTACGGAGATGGTGGAGGCGGTCCCACCGAGGAAATGCTGGAACGTTTTCGGCGATTTCGTGATTTCCCGGGGCTGCCAAATCTTAGCATAGGTCGCGTCGCGCAGTATTACGAGGGGATTTCAACCCGCTCGTTGCCCGTCTGGGTAGGCGAGAAATATCTGGAATACCATCGTGCTACATTCACGACTCAAGGGAGGGTTAAGCTTCTGCACCGGCAACTGGAGCACGCTCTCATTGAAGCGGAAACGGCTGCCGCCATCGCTGCACTCGAACGGCAAATGGTTTACCCCGAAGAGCCGTTTCGGCGGCTATGGCAAATTCTCCTGCTGAATGAATTTCACGATATCCTTCCCGGTTCGAGCATCCACACGGTTTATGAGACGGCCCAGCGTCAATTGGCCGCGGCCCTGGAGGAGTGCTCGCACCTTCGCAATGCGGCACTCTATTCCGGTAAAAAGAATCAGGAGCCGGAACCTTCAAAGGATCTCGAAGGATTGATCTGGAATCTTCAGATCGATGAGCGTCCTTTGTTCGCTGAGATCCCAGCCGACCTACAAGAACTTGGGATGATAGTCACTGCTGGCGAGAAAAAAGCTGCAACCCAGCGACTCGATGGCGGGCGCCTTTTAATCTCGGTCGAAGAGGTCCTGGTTCCAGGCCTTGGTGCGCTTCCTATTCGGTCGGTTCCCGTGAAACCGGGTGCGATCCGATCGAGCATCCAAGCGCACTCATCGGAGTTGGAGAACGAGAACCTTCGGCTTCAGGTAAACCGCGACGGCACTCTCGCGTCGATATTCGACAAGGAATGCGGTCGCGAAATTCTGGCCGGTCGCGGCAACCAGCTCTGGGTATTCACCGATATTCCGCGTCAGTTCGACGCGTGGGACATTGATTCCTCGTATTGCGATGAAGGCACCGAGCTCTGCTGCGATACGGCACCGGACTGTATCGAAACCGGTCCCTTGCGGGGTGCTATCCGGGTGCGACGCCAGCATGAGCAGGTTGAAATCACCCAAGATTACCGTCTGAGCCGCGGTTCACGGCTCGTCGAAATTCATACCCGGGTGCGCTGGCATGGACGACGGCAATTTCTTCGCGCGCTGTTTCCACTCCAGATTCGGACTCATGAAACATGGGCCGAAACTGCCTTTGGTGCGGTAGCCCGACCTAACCATCGAAACACTCCCTGGGAGCAAGCTCGCTTCGAATTGCCAATGCATCGTTGGGCGGATGTGAGCGAGCCGAATTACGGAGTGAGCCTGCTGAACATCGGGAAATATGGTTATAGCGTTGAGGGAAGCCTTTTAGGAATCAGCCTGCTCCGTTCCCCTATTTATCCGGATCCTTATGCTGACGAAGGCGATCATGAATTTGTCTACGCCATCTATCCGCACCAGGGCACGTGGCGAAACGGAACGGTCCAAGCCGCCCGACGTTTGCATTCTCCACTCAGATTTGCAGCGCAGCGCGACGCTACGATTAAGCCCTCCTTGCTCCGGCTTCGCGGGGATCCAATTGAGTTGGCGGCTTTGAAGAAAGCCGAAGATTCCGATGATATCGTCCTGCGACTCTATGAGCCGAACGGAAATCGGGCCACTACCAATATTGAAACGGCAATCAACCTGCGAAATGCGTCTTTTGTCACTATTTTGGAGAGGAGTGACCAACCTCTGGACATTGAGGGCGAGCGCCGGATCAGGCTCTCGTTTCGTCCCTTTCAGGTCATTTCGGTTAAGCTGAAGTTTGCTCCTTGAGAAATCGATCTTGCAGGAGCGCGAAGCAAGGCGAAATGGCTCCGGCGGAATAATCCCTGCGTTTCGGTCTCACAAGGTAGTAAGAACTTGGAAAAACTGTGAGTCACAAATTAGACCTCGAAGCGGTTGTCGGTCGGTTTTATGCGTCCCTCTACCGGTTCGCGTTGTCCTTGACCAAGAACGAGGCGGAAGCCAACGATCTGACTCAACAGACGTTTTTTATTCTTGCTCAGCGATCGCATCAAATTCGCGACACTTCGAAGGTGAAATGTTGGCTATTTACTACGCTCCGTCGGGAGTTTCTTCGCGCCCTTCGAATTCAATCGAGTCATCCACACGTGGAATTTCGGCCGGAAGTTCACGACGCTCCCTCTATTTCTGCCGACGCATTGCGCGCCCTGGATGCGAGAGCAGTGATTGATGCGCTCGACCACGTTGAGCCCACTTATCGCACGGCGGTGGAATTATTCTACTTGAGTGAACTTTCCTACAAGGAGATCGCGCATTCTCTGGATATACCGATCGGAACGGTTATGTCGCGCTTATCAAGGGGCAAGGAACAGCTGAAAGCAATTTTGGCGGCGGCGATTTCGGAAAACAGCGACAAAATTATCCCGTTGAAAAAAGATGAAACCGCGCACTGAAATCTCGAACGAGTCCGCCAAATTCGTGTTGAACGCCTACCGGCCCAATGGCGCCGATGCGCAGGATCCAGTCTTTCGCGCGGCCCTCGAGCAGGCAACGCGCGACCCTGAGCTTGCTGCATGGTTCAAAGAGCAGCGCTCTTTCGATTCACTAATCGTGGCCAAACTGGCCGAGTTCCAGCCCCCGGCTACTTTGTACTCAGCGATCCTTGCTGGAATCGCAAATCGCTCACCGGACCTTCGGTTCACAATCAGACCTCTCCTGGCCCTGGCGGCAGTTCTCGTTGTGAGCGGAGGAATTTTATTTTCTTTACTTATGGAAGGTGTCTCAAGCTCCAAAATGATCGAGCAATATCAAACGGCAAATTTAACCATGCTTAACTCCGCTCCGGCTCCAGATCTGGATCTGGTCACGGCCAACTTCTCCCGCACCCAGCAGTATCTCGCGGAAATGAAGGCGCCGTGCATTCCCTTCCTGCCTGAGGCGCTGCGCAATCTTCCTACTGTCGGATGCAAGACGCTACATTGGAATGGGCAAAAGTTCTCTCTTACTTGTTTTCGCCTCCCAAGTGGAGAACTGCTCCACGTGTTCGTGATTGATAATAGGGTTTTTCACTCAATCAATGTCGAGGATCAATTCAAGGAGATGGCTGGATGGCATTTCAAATGCGAGCGAATAGCCGGGATGCTGGTGATGTTTGTGAGCCGGGCCTCCGTGGCCGAGATTGGAAAGTATATTTAGCTAGTGTACCGTACACTAGAAGTCAGGAACAGGAATCAAGGGGGCGTCAGGAGTTGCAGAGATTTTTTTGGCCGCTTTTCTTGATGAAGAATTCGACCGGGAGTCTATTTGACGTCATTATTTAAGCTCGGCCACAGGCATTGACTCCTGGACTCCTGAATCGTATGCAAACGAAACGCTCTCGGGCAGTAATTCTCATGGGTGTAGCCGGTTCTGGGAAGACGGCGGTCGGTATGCGAGTCGCTCAAAAGCTAGACTGGATTTTTCTTGACGCAGATGATTTCCATCCGCCGGCAAACATCGAAAAGATGAAGCATGGAATTCCGCTGAACGATCAGGATCGAGCACCTTGGCTCCAGCGCCTGCACGATGAATTGCAACGTCATTTGGCTGAGGGCCGCTCCGTCATTTTGGCCTGTTCAGCCCTAAAAGAATCGTACCGCAAAGTTTTGCGCGATGGCGTGTCGCCCCCGACATTTGTGTGTCTCGATGTCGATCCACAAACGATACGTGACAGGCTTGAACATAGAACAACCCACTTTTTCCCAAAAGAATTGATGGAAAGTCAGTTCGCGGCGCTCGAAAAACCAGAGGATGCTGTCATTATCGACGCTCGCAAGTCGCTTGACGAAGTCGTGGAGCAGCTGGTTCAGGCCCTGGCAAAGCTTCCAGATTAGGACAGGAAAGCCGGGGGTCCGTATAGACGCAATCCTGGATCTGATCGGCGAGTTGACCGCCGGTACGCACACCTCTCCTGCTCGATTGCAGCGCCGAATCGCGCATATCACCTACGGATTGCGTTGGGAACAATTCGCTGGAAAGTTGCCTTTCTATGAACGCGAATGAATCGCTGTTGCCAAGATTCCAACACGTCACAATCACTTTTCCGCTCGGCCAGGAAGCGCGGGTTCGCAGTTTTTATGCCGGAATTCTTGGGTTACGCGAGAAGCCGATCCCCAAGGTGGTCCAGCCTTTGGGATGGATCTGGTTTGACACCGGAGCTCCCGGAGTTGAGCTGCATTGTGTCCCGGACGAGGAGCTTGTGCCTCCCAATACGAGGCATCATTTCTGCCTGGAGGTAGACGACATCGAGCAGCAGCGACGGGCGTTGACCGATTCTCGGACCAAGATTATTGAGGCGCGCGCGTTGCCGTTGCGGCCACGTTTTTTTGCCCGCGATCCATTTAACAACCTGATCGAGTTTGTGCAGATCCAAGGGGATTACATCGCCGCTGGCGAGGCAGCCGACTGAGGGAAATTGTGGTGTCAGTGGCAGTGGCAGTGACAGACTGCAACGTCGCGTTTGAATTAACGAAGTCCGTTGCGACAGAGGGCTTTAATTGTCGGTGTACTTGACCGAGGTGCTTCTCTCATCGCGTTGGCAAGGCTGGTCTT
>JAFAQT010000218.1 GCA_019246215.1 Verrucomicrobiota bacterium | reverse complement strand
ATCTCTTCGAGCTCCTCGGGAGGAATTCAGCATGGCATATTCGGCTCGCAAGGCAACCTGTGAGGCGGCATGGACCAAAAGCCCACCTTGGGGTCCCCTGCAACTAAAGCTTGGCAAGGGCGCTGCGGGAATGACAATTCCCTATGCGAGATTCCCGCAAAGAATTCTTTTTGTTGGCCTGGACGTAGGCACCGCAAGTGCGCGCGCAGGTGTGTTCGATGCGGCGGGTATCGAACAACGTGCGAAAGGACTGGGCTTATCGCAAAGGGATAGCAGGCGGTGCGTCCATTGTCAACGCCCATGCGGGTGATCTGGGTACTGGAGCAGTGGAAAATATCATCGGCGCAAATACCAAGTTCGACAATTGTACGATGACCAAATGGCCTATCGGCGGCTTATGAACGATTTCGGCGTTGTGGCGAGTTCGAGCACAGTAGGCGGCGCCAGGAGTTTATTGCAGGCCCAGGTTCAATACTTCGGCAGTGGTTTGCGGTACATTTCCCGGAATGGATGTTCGTCGAGCAGATTTGGTTCGATGCCGCCGAACTTTTGACTGTCATAGATCTGAATTCCGACGTAGTAATAAAGCGGAGAGATTGGCGTCCCTTGATTGAGAAGAATATCTTCTGCTCGCTCAAAGAGTCGTAGACGTTTGGTGTTATCCGGTTCAAGTGCGGCAGCGGCTACCAGCTCATCGTACTGCTTATTGCGCCAACCTGTTCGATTGTTGCCTCCACCGGATACAAAACAATCGATAAATGTATTAGGGTCGTTGTAATCACCGACCCAACTGGACCTGGCGAAATCGTAGTCGAGGCGACTCAGCGAGTTGAGATAGACCTTCCACTCCTGTTTTTGGAGCTCTACATGGATACCTAGTGCCTCGCTCAGCATGTTTTGAATCTCCACGGCGATGTCTTCGTTCAGCTTCTTGCTATCATAAAGATAGGTAACTGTCGGAAAACCCTCGCCGTTTGGGTACCCGGCGTCAGCCATGAGCTGGCGAGCCTTTTGCAGGTTGCGACCGAAAATCCTGGGCGGCTGGTATCCGGGCGCGGTTCCCGGAGGAGTAAAGGAGTAAGCCGGAGGTTCGCCGGCCTGAGTAATCTTCTGGACGATGCGGTCGCGATCGATAGCCATCGCGAAAGCCTGCCGGACTCGAACATCGTCGAGGGGCTTTCTGGTGACGTTGAATCGGATGAAATAATTGCCAAGAAAAGGGGCGGCATGAAAATCCGGACGCGCTTTCAATTCGGGAATGAGGGACGGCGGAGTGAGGCCTTTGTCCAAAATAAGGTCCGCCACCTTGGATGCATAAAAATTGTAAGCCGTAATCGAATTGTCGATCGGCAACGCGTCGATTGTATTCAAGGCGACGTGGGCGGCATCCCAGTAGAGCGGGTTTTTCTGCAACCGGATATGGTAATTCAATCGCCACTCTTTCAACAGAAATGGGCCGTTATTCACCAGCTTGTCTGGCTTCACCCAATCCTCCCCGTACTTTTCTACAGTTGGTACGTGAATCGGTAGCAGAGTCGCGAAGGAACAGAGATCGAGAAAGTAAGGAACCGGAGATTCCAGCTCGACTCGAAAGGTTCGATCATCGATTGCCGTGATACCAACTTTTCCGAAATCCTTTAACGTTCCCTCGTTAAACGGTTGCGCATTCTTGATGTGGTAGAGCAAGTACGCGTATTCCGACGCGGTCTCCGGCAGCAGGACCCGCTTCCAGGATTGGACGAAATCATTTGCTACGACAGGGTCGCCGTTGCTCCATTTCGACTGGGCGCGGAGATGGAAGATGTAGACTCTATCTTCGTTCGAAAGATCCCAGCTCTCAGCAATGCCTGGCTGAGGTTTCCCAAAGCGGTCAAAATGCAGCAATCCTTCGAAGAGGGCATAGCAAAGACGGCCTTCGAGTTGGCCGGTCACCACTGCGGGATCGATTGACTCGGGTTCGGCGCCATTGAGTATCACGAGCTCCGCACGTTGATCGTCCGAACTGCAACTGGTTAGAATGAAGAGGAATAGAAGACCGATTGCTCCAACCCGGCAGCAGCGGGCCGTCTTGGTCCGGCATTTTCGATAAGGTTCCGAGGGGAGGGAATTTTGTTTCATCTTATTTCCTCCGCGGTATTCCCTTTCTGGTATTTGCGGGAACCGAGCTTAATGCTGCGGTGAAGCGGATGGCAGCGGAGAAGGAGGCTTGGGGCTTGGGGCAGGGGCGGGCGAGGAATTGGACGCTGTACCAGGAGAAGAGGAAGGCGATGGAGCAGGTGGAGTCGAAGGCTCGGGACTGGGAGTAGCAATCGGGGTCGCAGATGCAGCCATACTAGCCGTTGCGTGAGGAGAACCTGCGGCGGCGGTGGTCGCAGACGCGGTCGCTTTCTGTTTGGGCAAAGCGGCTGTTTTCCGAACCTCGCTTTCGAGAACACCGATCCGGCGGTCCAGGCTCTGTCGCGCTGTGAGCACGGTCAGGAGCAACGTAATCCCAAAAAAAATGCATCCGAGATAAACTGTTGCCTTGGTCAAAACCGTCGCGGTCTGAGCGCCAAAAATGTTTTCTGTCATTCCGCTGCCGAAAGCCGCGCCCAACCCTTCGTTCTTTGGCCGCTGCATCAGTACCACAAGCGTCAGCAAGATGCAGACAATCACGAGAATCGAAAGTAGAATGGGTATCGCTATACTCAGCCACATAAGGGCGGGAATATGGAGCGGGGGTTGCCGATTGTAAAGCCGTTGCGGAAGGAACCAGGGTGGGCGCACCGATTCTTCGAATATAGCACTCAAGGCGAATTGTATTCAAAGTTGTTCCATGCTTTCGTTGGCGGAATGTTTCGCGCGCTTATGCTGCTGGGATCGATCGCAACCTTGGCTGTCTCGCAGCCGCTCGAGTATCCGAAACCCAAGAAAGGTGACGTCGTCGACGATCATTTCGGCACAAAAGTGCCGGATCCATATCGCTGGCTGGAAGACACCGATGCACCGGAGACGGCTGAGTGGGTGAAAGCAGAAAACGTCCTTACATCCGCCTATCTGGAGAAGCTGCCTGAGCGCGCAGGGTTCCGCGAACAAATGACGAAGCTGTTGAATTATCAGCGCTATACAGTGCCGGACTGGAAGGGTCACCGATATTTGTACCGAAAGAACGACGGGTTGCAAAACCAAAGCGTGATTTACACCTTGAATAAGCTGAGTGATGAACCAAGGGTATTGTTAGATCCCAATCAACTCGCGAGTGATGGCACGGTGGCTGTGACCAGTACCAGGGTGAGTGACGATGGGCGGCTGCTGGCTTACGGAGTTGCTGCAAGCGGTTCGGATTGGAATGAGATCCGAGTTCGTGACATCGACGCTGGCAAGGATCTGTCGGACGTCGTTAAATGGGTTAAGTTTTCGGAACCGGGCTGGACAAAGGACAGCAAAGGATTTTTCTATTCGAAATTCCCTGAACCGAAGCCTACTGGAAATCAGACTTTTGCCACGCTGGCTTATCAGAAGGTCTATTATCATCGGTTGGGAGATCCCGCAGAGAAAGATCGATTGATCTACGAACGGTCCGACGATCCGGACCTAGGCTTTGGCGCCGAAGTTTCGCATGACGGTCGATACCTCTTGATGCTGGTAAACAAGGGGGCAGAAGACCGAGACCTGTTGTACTTCAAGGATCTTGGGGATCCTAAGGCACCGAACATTGAGGCACCCTTTCAACCGATTGTTGATAAGTTCGAAGGGGAATTCAAGGTAGTGGGTTCGATTGGGAACCGACTGTATCTCGTGACCGACCTGAACGCTCCAAGGTATAAAATCGTGGAGATCGATCTGACGGATCCGAGCCGCGATCATTGGAAGGAAGTCGTTCCAGAGTCCAAGGAGCTTTTGGAAGAAGCATCCCTGGTGGGTGGCAAGCTGGTCATTAAATATTTGGTGGACGCCAAAAACCGACTCTTGGTCTTCGATTTGGAAGGGAGGCAAGAAAGGGAAATCGGCCTTCCTGCGCTAGGGACGGTAGGGTCACTGTCCGGGGATCCCGATCGTCCTGAACTGTTCTACGTGTTCACCTCATTTCTTTACCCATCGACGATCTATCGCTACGACGTGAGTAGCGGTCAGAACATGGTGTTTCAAAAACCGAGTGTCGATTTTGACCCGGATCGATACGAGACAAAGCAGATCTTCTATGCGTCTAATGATGGCACGAAGATCCCCATGTTCATCGTGTGCAAAAAGGGGCTTCAGCTTGACGGGAATAACCCGGTCTTTCTGACTGGCTATGGCGGGTTCAACATCTCGATGACACCCTCATTTGGGGCTTCGTACGCGATCTGGATTGAAAAGGGCGGTGTATTTGCTCTTCCAAATCTGCGAGGCGGTGGAGAGTATGGCCGGGAATGGCATGAGTCAGGGATGAAGGAGCACAAACAGCATGTATTTGATGATTTCATTTCTGCTGCGCAGACATTAATCGATGCGAAATACACCACCGCCAAAAAGATCGCCATCGTCGGAGGCTCAAATGGCGGGTTACTAGTCGGTGCTGTGCTCACGCAGCGTCCCGATCTGTTCGGTGCAGCGGTTGCAGAAGTTGGTGTTCTCGACATGCTGAGGTTCCAAAAATTTACGATCGGATGGGCTTGGCAATCCGATTATGGATCCTCCGATACTCCAGAAGGGTTTCAGTATCTGTTCAAGTATTCGCCGCTTCATAATATCAAAGAGGGAACCTGCTATCCGCCGACGTTAGTCACCACTGGGGATCATGACGACAGAGTGGTACCCGGTCACTCATTCAAGTTCGCCGCCACATTGCAGGCTGCGCAAGCGTGCGCGAATCCGGTCCTGATTCGGATCGAGACGAAGGCCGGACACGGCTCAGGCAAGCCGATCAGCAAAATTATCGAGGAACAATCCGACGTGCTGGCTTTTATCTGGAACTCGGTTGCAGGTGCAAAGTAGAAGCTGATCCGTCTTCTCCACAAGAACACGTTGAGCCGAGCGATGACTCATCGCGCCATGCTCAGTAAAAATTATGAATCTCATCCAGCATGCGCCGGACGTGCGCGTATTCGCGACGCGGTCTCAGGATATGATAGCTTTTCCAAGGATCGCCCCACTTCAAGATCTGGATCGTAACACGCCGAACGCCCCAATCATTCATTTCCGCCGAAGATGGGCAATAGAGGTCGATGGTGTTCCGTCCGGACAAAGCCCAGCCGTAATCGTCGACCTGATAGAGGCGACCGGTGGCGAGGATCAGGAAAATGGTGCCGGCTGGCCAGCGGGCCCAGTCGGCGGCAGCACTGCGGACAGGGCCGGAGTCCAGAGTAGTGCCAGCGGCACTGGAATTCCGGTACGGCCGATGATCGCTCTCCGTATGGGTGTAAGCGGTAGTTCGGACTACCATAAACTGGCTGCGTGGCAAAGGATCCTCATATTCTGGAAGGGAGCGCCCGGCACAACCAACGAACAGGATCGACAGAGTCGCGCATGTTACCAGGCGAACAACTCGAAGCTTCATGCGCGTTGATCATACCGGGATCTGGAGGAGGAATGAACAGTTTTTATACTGAATTCAGCCGCTGTTGCGCGGCGCTCGAATCTGGAATAAAAATCGCGGAATATGCGGCAGCGTTGGATTTTGCTTTTGGTGCTCGGCTGGTGGATCGGCTGGACGGGGTGTGAACAGGGTCGCGGTAGCGAGCCGTCCGCTCGCCGAGGTCTCTGGCTCGATAAGATTTCGGCTGCCGATTCGCCTCGAGGAGTAAATTCCTTGAGCACCCCGAATGGCAGGCCATCATTTGCAGATATTCTAGTCGCAAAGACTCCGCCCTCCCAGGCGGCGTTCCTGGTGTATCCTGCAAGCGCACCGGTCACCGTCGCGAGTTCTGCAATCATGATTGATGCGAAAGGCGGCGCGGTCCTTTTTTTCAAGAACCCGGATGTCCCGCGACCGGTCGCCAGCACACAAAAGCTTCTCACTGCGTTGCTGGTCGCGGAGCATGGGGGATTGGATAATATTGTTCAGGTAGCTCCAGAGGATTGTGCGGTTGAGCCCACGAAGCTTGGGTTCAGGCCGGGAGAGATTTATACCAAAAGGCAACTCTTGGCAGCGATGCTGGTGCATAGTTGTAATGACGCGGCTGTATGCCTGGCGCGCAACGACGCCGGCGATATTGCGTCCTTCGCGCGACTAATGAACGCGAAGGCGGCCCAGCTAGGGGCTGAGGACAGCCATTTCGTCAACCCGAATGGCCTGCCCAGATCGGGCCAATTTTCCACCGCCCGCGACATGGCGCGGATTGCGTTTGCAGCCTATCACAATTCGACGCTCCGCGAATTCATGCGGCTGCCGGGTCTCACATTTACTTATAGCTCAGGTCGGCAGCGTTTTCTGGAGCCGACCAATCGGCTCGTGACGCGTTCGTCCATTTTTA
This sequence comes from Verrucomicrobiota bacterium, assembly GCA_019246215.1. Classification (GTDB taxonomy): domain Bacteria; phylum Verrucomicrobiota; class Verrucomicrobiia; order Chthoniobacterales; family JAFAMB01; genus JAFAMB01. Next base: position 7,740 of record JAFAQT010000218.1, on the reverse strand, counting down.
CCGGCATGAAAACCGGTTACACCGCGGTGAGCGGTCGTTGCCTTGTCTCAAGCGCGTCGGAAGGCGGGAAAGATATTATCCTTGTTCAGCTTGGCGGAACTCACCGCATGTTGTTCGATGACGCGCAAAGGCTTTTGCTTTGGGGGCTGGAACAGCGGGCGGGTCTTCCAATGAGCAATACGTATTAAAAAGCTGTTCCCTGCGGCTCAAAAAGAAAAACGAACCGGAAAAGTCGCGCTCAGTCCGAACTGACAAGTCGAGTTCGAGCTCGTGCACTTGGCACAATTTTTTGCGTCCTGCCCTATGGGACGTACATACCTCGCTAAAGCACACGCTGAACCCAGAGCTATGTTCTCTGACCGTTCGAGCCGTTTCAGCTCATCGGCCAGTTGGCGCTAAACACGTACTTGGTGCATTAGAGCTTGTGCACAACAGGCCTCCCGACGATGGCATACTCCATTCCGGCCGCTTTAGCGGCCTCGAAACCGGCGATACTGTCTTCGAGAACCAGACAGTCGGATGGAAGAAGGGTCATACGACGGGCGGCTTCGAGGAACATATCGGGGAACGGCTTTCCTCGTTTGACCTGTTCGCTAGTGACGATGACTGGGAAGAAGTCTTTGAATTTGATCGTTTCCAGGGTCCTGGTAACCACCGGTAAGACGCCTCCAGAGGCTACTGAGATCTTTGCGAATCCAGCGACTTCACGTGCGAAGTCGGCTACTTCCCGAATCGGTTGAATCGTTGCGATCCGCTCGACGTAAAGACGCTCCTTCTCGAAGGCAACAATTGCCGGATCTAGTTTTGTACCGAATCGCTCGTTCAAAAGTTCGACCATCTTCGCGCTTGGCCATCCGCCCAGAGCATAGAACAGATCTTCGGGGATTTGGCCGCCATATTTCTGCACAGTATCTAGCCACGCACGGTAGTGCAGCGGCATGGAGTCCGCCAGTGTGCCGTCGCAGTCAAAGATGTATCCAGCGTACCGTTTTTCGGGTGGGGTAAATACTGTCATAGCGCGAGACCGGGGATAGTTGCACGTGTTCTACCAGATCACAACAGCTTCCGAGAAAAGCTGGCAGTCGCAGAATTTTAATTGATTTTAGACGCTTTCCCCGGATGATTCCTATCCCTCATTATGCGTCACACGATCTCTGTTCTGGTTGAAAATAAGTTCGGCGTTCTAGCGCGGATTGCCGGCATGTTCAGCGGGCGCGGATTCAACATTGATAGCTTGAATGTTGCACCGACAAATGATCCTTCTGCCTCCAGAATGACGATCGTAGTACGCGGAGACGACACTGTGTTAGAGCAGGTCACCAAACAGTTGAACAAGCTCATTGACGTGATTGAAATACAGGATTTTCGAGACGGAGACTACGTCGATCGTGAGCTAGTGATGCTCCGCGTGAATGCCGATTCTGCGAATCGGCCGGAAGTGATGCAGATATGTGACATTTTCCGGGCAAAGATCGTGGATGTCCAGCCAAAGCGTCTTGCCATTGAAATTACAGGCAACGAAAGCAAGATCAGCAAGTTCCTGAAACTGATGGAAAACTTTGGCATCAGCGACTTGACGCGCACTGGCAAAGTCGCCATGGCCCGCGTGGAATAAGCACCCTTTTTCAAAAACAAGATTATGCCAGCAAAAGTCTACACGGATAAAGACGCCGACCTCGCTCACCTCAATGGAAAGGTATGTGGAGTGATCGGATTTGGATCCCAGGGTCACGCGCACGCGCTCAACCTTAAAGATAGCGGAGTACAAGTGGTAGTGGGTCTGTACAAAGGCAGCAAATCTATCCCAGTAGCCGAAGAGCACGGCTTCCAGGTCGTAGAAGTTGGTGAAGCGGCAAGAAAGGCCGACATCATCTTCTTCGCGACCCCGGATCTGAAGAGTGCCTCGATCTTTGAAGACGAAGTAGCCCCGCACCTGCAAGCGGGAAAAGCGCTCTTGTTCAGCCATGGTTTTGCGGTGCATTTCAACACCATTGTGCCTCCAAAGGAAGTGGACGTGATCATGGTCGCACCCAAAGGTCCTGGGCACATCGTGCGCCGGCAGTATCTGGAAGGGAAAGGGGTCCCCTCGCTTATCGCAGTTTACCAAAACCCATCCAAGCAAGCCAAGAAACTGGCTTTGGCGTGGGCGAAGGGAATTGGCGCGACGCGTGCGGGCGTGCTGGAAACGACGTTCAAAGAGGAAACGGAGACGGATCTTTTCGGGGAGCAGACGGTCCTGTGCGGCGGTCTGACTTCACTCGTTCAAAAGGGGTTCGAAACTCTAGTGGAAGCCGGTTATCAGCCCGAGATGGCTTATTTTGAGTGCTTGCATGAGCTGAAACTAATCGTCGATCTCATCTATGAATCGGGGATCGCGGGCATGCGGTTTTCCGTTTCGCAAACGGCGAAATGGGGTGATGTCTCGGTGGGCCCAAACATAATTGATAGCTCCGTGAAAAGGAAGATGCAGAAAGCCCTCAAGGATATCCAGAGCGGAAAATTTGCGAAAGGATGGATCGCAGAATACGCCGCGGGGTTGCCGAACTATAAAAAACTTCTAAAGGACGGAGAAAAGCATTTGATCGAAAAGACGGGCGAACGATTGCGCGGATTGATGCCCTGGATCCAGAAGAAAAACATCAAAGGCGCACAGGCGGCCTACTGATTGCCGAGTTTTTGCCCGGCTGCATCGGTAATGGATCTTCAAAAACTCAGGACTTGCAGGAGTTGAAAATCGCGACGCGGGCATCCGCAACCAGAAGGGTGCGGTGTTGGCGTGTGGGCGCCCGGTGATCCAATTATTAGAAATCCAGGTGGTTCCAGTAGGTTACTTTGTCCTGGTGGTGGGCCACGAATTTCACTGCGCCGTCCTGCGAAACAACAATTGCCAGGCATGGCGCGAACTCGCGGCAAAGACGATAAGCCGCGCGGTGCCGAGTTCCAGCGCTCTCCATGGACTCCAGAATACAGTTATGCGCTTCGATATCGAGGGCGCGATACACCATTTCGTCTTCAAAACTGGGAACCTGAATCTCAACGCCAAACCCGAATAAGGTGAATTTGTGATCGACCAGCAGGCAACCGTCGACTGCGGTTAGGTCGGAAAGCCACAATGCCAACTCGACAAATCGCTGGCTGAACGTGTAGGGAAACTCTTCATACCATGCCAGGTACTCTTGCCAGCCGGCAGATGGCTCTCCCTTAACGAGGGCAAAATGAGCTAGACGCCGGGTAACTTCATCCAGAATAAGGGCAAAGGGAGATGCCGTGCAGCTTTCTTCGATGCGATACTTTGCACGGAAAGGGCCCCCGGCTTTTAGAAGGTCGGCCATCAAAAATCTCGGCGCGAATACGATTGTGCCCCCATGCCGAGAGTTCCTAATCTCCCGAATGACTCGGCGCATGAACGCGATCCCGATTTGTTCCGCGAGATCGTCCCGAATGACTACCGAGCCAGGCAGATCGGGCGTGACTTCCTCGGTAAACCCGTCACCTACCGCCCGATAACGTTCGAGGAACCATGAAGACGCAAATAGATCGAAGCCGTGACCTTCGACTCGACCATTGAGCAAGGTCACGATGCGCTCGGAGCCACGGTGGATCACAAGGTTTCCTGGGCCTCGGACGTGAATAATCAGCCAATCCGGAATCGGATGGTTGAGGGAGTCGACGGCTACGGTCAGATCCCGCGACCATGCACCGGTATGGATCATTCCGGAAATTTGAAATCCGCTTTTGGCGCACCATTCAACCGCAATCATGGATCGATAAAACCCGGTTGCAGGCGCTAGTCGACGAACCTCCTGTTCCGCAAAGATTCGGCGCTTCGCGAACCGTACAGCATGAAAGCCGATGCAAGTCAGAGCGGTGGGTTCAAGTTCCTTTTGTCCCAGAAACGCAATCCGGCACTCGACCAGACGGCCCTCCTCCATAAGCAGGCTCGCCTGATAGGCGATGCTCAGGAATGCTTTGAGAGTCTCGGCAGAATCGAGAAGAGTGTCTGCCCCGCTCGCCCGCATCCATAGCGACCAAATCTGTTCAGAGAGATGGTATGGATAAGAGTGAGCGACTGGTTCAACGTCTGGCACTGCCTGAACTGTTCGGCCAAAGAGGCATTGTTTGCATTCCTTATTCTGTCAGCAATTCGCGCAGTTGGATGATCCTATTCTGGAACAACTTCATTGCGCTTTCGATCGGCTCCGGAGATTGCATGTCGACACCCGCGTCCCGAAGCGTGTCGATGGGGAATTTAGCTCCTCCCGCTTTGAGGAAACTCAGGTAGGCGCCAAGCTCTGCGATACCTCCTTTCAGAACTCTGGCAGCTAGTGCTATGGACGCCGAGATCCCGGTCGCATACTTGTAGACATAAAATGCAGAGTAAAAATGGGGGATCCTAAGGCACTCGATGCTAAGTTCACCGTCAATCGAGAAACGCGGCCCGAAATAGGCCTCAAGCAGGTCGCGATAAACCTCGCAGAACACATTCAGGGTCAGTGGACCGCCGGCTTCCTCGATTTCGTGGACCTGTTTTTCGAATTCGGCAAACATCGTCTGGCGAAACAGGACCTGACGGACGTCTTCGATTTGCCGGTCGACCAGGTAAGCCCGCGTAGCGTTATCCTGCGCGCGTTCCAAAAGGTAATGCGTGAGCAATTCTTCGTTGAAAGTGGAGGCGACTTCGGCAAGAAAGATCGGGTAACTGTAGTCCTGAAAGAGTTGATGCTGCTGCGCAAACCAGCTGTGCATCGAATGTCCGGCCTCATGGGCTAGAGTGAACACATCGGAAAATACATCCGTTCTGTAGTTCATCAGAATATAGGGAGGATTCCCATAACTCGAGGATGAGAATGCTCCGCTTCTTTTCCCCTTGGTTTCGTAACGATCCACCCATCGAGACCGTAACCCGTCCCGGAGCGGCTCGACATACCCTGCCCCGAGAGGACTCAGGGCTTGGACGACGAGATCGATAGCCTCCTCGAAATCAACGCTGGCTTGAATCTCCGGGATCAGCGGTACGAAGGTGTCAAACTGGTGAATATCTTGGATCTTCAGGAGTTCACGACGCAGATCGTAGTACTCGTGAAGGAGAGGGAGGTTTTTGCGGACTGTCGCGATCAAATTATCGTACACAGCCACAGGGATGTTGTCTCCGAACAGCGATGCGTGAAGGGCGGATGGGTAATTGCGGATTCTCGCAGAGAAAACGTCGGCCCGGATCGAGGAAGACAGTGCAGAGGCAAGGCTGAATTTATGATCCTCGAACTCCTGGTAGAACTGGTGGAAGGCTCTGCGCCGTAAGTCGCGGTCCTGGTTGTGCAGAAAGGAGAGATAGGTGCTCTGGGAAAGAGCGACTTCCTGGCCATCGCCAGTTTTCAGAACGCCGAATTTCATATCGACGTTGGTGAGCTGTGAAAATGTATCCGAGTGGCCACGAAGAGCGGGTGCACCGAGCGTCAGGAGCCGCTCTTCGGCTTCGGAAAGAGTGTGCGGCTTGTATCGACGAAGCCTAGAGAGAGAGATCTTCCAATCTGCAAGCTTCGAATCATCCAGAAAACGTTGAAATTGATCATCGGGGATCGCTTGGATTTCCGGATCGATGTAGGAGTCGGCTTCGCGGACCTTGGTGAGCAAGTTGGTCAACTCTGCCCGACGAGAAAGATTTTGATCGGCCGAACTGTCCTCGGAGTTTCTGAGTGAAGCATAATGGCTGAGGCGTTCGGCGATTTGCTCCAGTTGCTTGTGGTACTCCAGGCAGGCGAGCAGCGAGTCAGCTGATTCTCCCAGACGACCTTTGAACTCCAAGATCTTCGGGTAAGCGTCTTTCAGTTCAGAAAACGCTCTTCGGTATTCTTCTTCTGTTTTGAACAAATGGGTGAGATCCCAGGTGTCCGCTGCCGGGATTTCAGATCTGGTCGGGATTCGGCGGACGTCCGTCATAATGTGAACGAAGAGCCAAAGTAATGGCGAGACAGCGGAAGCGGTCACAATTGAAACAGCGGGCGAAAAGGAACCTCACCGCGAGCCCAAAGAACGTCAATTGGAAAATCAGAGGGCTGATTCCCAATCATCAGAAGAAAACGAATGGAACCGGCCAACAGACTTCTTTGCAGGGATCGCCTTTCAGGAGCGTGGGTGCGCTTCATCGTATGCCTTCTTCACTCTCTCCATAGTAACGTGCGTGTAAATCTGGGTGGTGGACAGCTTGGCGTGTCCAAGGAGTGTCTGGACGCTTCGAAGATCGGCACCGTTGTCGAGAAGATGCGTGGCAAAGCTGTGCCGAAGTTTGTGTGGGCTGACACGCAACTGGATCGAAGTCTGAGATAAATGTTTTTTTAGCATCAGCCAGATAGAGCGCGCAGACATTCGCTTCCTCAATTTGCTGACGAACAACGGGCCTGAATGCACGTTTGCCTCAGACCGGTATTGCTGTAGTGCGTTCAAAGCAATCTGGCCCACTGGAACGATGCGTTCTTTCCGGCCTTTTCCGAGGACACGCACGGTTTCGCTGAATGTATCGACATCGTCAACGTTCAGAGCGGCCAGTTCGTTCAGGCGCAGACCGCTACTATAAAAAAGCTCCATCATTGCGGCATCGCGCGCTGCAGCCCAGACCGGAGCTTGCGCCTGACGTTCGAATCTTTTCGGCGCCGTCAACAGCTCATCTACCTCCTTAATGGAGAGAACGATCGGGAGTTTTTTCTCCATCTTTGGCAGTTGCACCTCTCGCAGCGGATTACCGGCGAGTCCCTCTCGTTCGACGAGGTATTGGTAGAAGCTGCGCAGTGCCGCAAACGTGAGACGGATGTACGACCTCGCCATGCCCTTCTTCATGCAGTCGAGCAGAAAGGAGCGGAACTGTTGAGCTTTGCACGCCGGCCACGAAATCTTGTCGTCCCCGAAATGCTTGAATTTGACCAAGGCGTGTCGATAGGCGACCACCGTGCGTGGAGACGCGTGTCTTTCGATGTCCAGGTACTCAAGGTAGCGGTCAAGCAGCTGATCCTTCTTCTTCGGGTGAGCCATCTTATTTCCCCATCTGAATCAGAAAGCCCAGAAAAACCCGGCGATGTTCTCGTTCGTCGGAGAGAAGATCGATCACCATATCTTGGGTGATGTAATCGAGTACCTCCGTAAGGTCGATGATCTTTTGGTACTGCCGAATGGAGGCTTCACTCGCGTTGATGACACCTCGGATCACAGCCATCACATCAGCGTTATCCAACGGTGGCTGCAGCAAGTTCTGGTCTCGTGGCAACTCCAGTGAGCCTGGGAGGCGCCCGCCCAGACCATTGATTCGCTTTGCCAGTCGCCGCGCATGCTTAAGCTTGAGATTGATCTCTTGTTCCAACGATTCCCTGACGGCTTCCGCGTCCGTCCCCTGTAGATCGATGGAGTTGGCGAGGTAATTTTCTATCGTTTCCAGCTCGATCGCGTATGACTTTTTTAGCTCGGTTATGATTTCCTTCGTCCTGTCCACGAGCTGCGCTAAATCGCGCCACTTGAACCCTCGCCGATTGGCACCGAAAACTAACGCCGCGCGCCCATGGGTATGCCCAGGTGCTCAGGCTGGTCCGTAGCGCCGACCTCTCCATGTCGAGCTGTATCTCTTCGCAATGAAAGAACGGCTGACCTCGTCTCAACTCCATCCGGCGACACGGCAACGATCGGAATCTCGAATTCGTTGTCGGGAAATTTAAAATGGTATCGGAACGTTCCATCCGGTTGGATTTGAACCGGTCT
>JAFAQT010000027.1 GCA_019246215.1 Verrucomicrobiota bacterium | reverse complement strand
CCAACCGCAACGATTTCGCCGACCGGCTCATGGCCGAGTGTGCGCGGGAAGTCGCCGGGCAATTCGCCGCGCGTCTGATGCACGTCCGTGTAACACATCCCACTGGCGCGGATTTTTATGAGCACCTGGTTTTCACTCGGTGCCGGGCTGTTGATTTCCTTTACTTCCCAGTTGCTGTTCGGGGAAGGGACAATGGCTGCTTTCATGTTTCTTCCACCAGATGCGCATATTGCCCAATCTCAGGCAGAATCAAGTCCATCAAAATCTTTATTAAAAGCGGCAACTTCTTGCGCCTGCTCGAACTCTTTTTCGGCAGCCGCGACAGCCTGTTCATTGTCAAATCGCTTCAGCATTTCGGCTGTCCTCCTGGTATCCGTTGCTCCTCTTCCACATCCAATAGCCGGAACGCCAAGCGGAACTCTTCTACCTCAGAAGTTTTGGGTCTCTGCTTTAGTCCCATAGCAATCAGAATGGGCAACGCCGATCGCAACTCTGAACCACTCGATCCGGATCCGTGCAACCCGGGACTCAGGAATTGCAGGAGATCTCCTGCCAATTCGCGTGCGGGCAACCCAGAAGCCGGCGGGCGGACTCGTGCCGGACAATGCTCGTGCCGGACAATACTCGTGCCAAAAAACAAGTTCGATTTATCTCCATCCAATGAGTAAAGTAACTCCCTGCACGACTGGTTTGAAGAGCCTGGATGTCCGATCGATCACCTCCCATTCTGCGATTCTTGCAGCAAGACCTTGAGATCTCTGAGTTCCGGAAGGACGCATATGAAATATCTCGATGAATATCGAAACGCGATGCTGGCCCAGAAAGTACTTAACGAGATTCGTCGAGTCGTCACCAGGTCTTGGGTGCTCATGGAGGTCTGCGGCGGGCAAACGCATACGATCGTCAAATACGGGATTGATCATATGCTGCCTCCCGAGGTGGAGCTCGTCCATGGACCTGGTTGCCCAGTATGCGTCACCTCCCTGGAAATGATCGATAAGGCGCATGCGATTGCAGGACGACCCGACGTAATCTTCACCTCATTCGGGGACATGCTGCGCGTACCAGGTTCCGAATGCGACCTGCTGGTGCTCAAATCGCGGGGAGCTGACATACGCATCGTTTATTCCCCGATCGATGCTCTCAGGATCGCGCGGGCTAATCCGAATAAGAAGGTTGTCTTTTTTGCGATAGGATTCGAAACGACAGCGCCGGGTAATGCAATGGCTGTCTGGCAGGCGCACAAGCAAGGAATCAAGAATTTTTTCGTCCTAGTTTCCCATGTTTTAGTACCGCCCGCCATCGCCTCCATTTTGCAGTCACCACTGAATCGAGTGGAAGGATTTCTCGGGCCGGGACATGTTTGCACCGTGATGGGGTACCGAGAATACGAACCGATTGCTCAGCGGTTTCGTGTTCCGATAGTCATTACCGGCTTTGAGCCATTGGATATTCTAGAAGGGGTACTCCTGACAGTCCGCCAGCTGGAGTTGGGGAAGTCGGAGGTTGAAAACCAATATCCACGGGTCGTCAAGCGGGAAGGCAACCTGATGGCCCAGGACCTGATAAACAAAGTTTTCGAGATCGGTGATCGCAAATGGCGCGGCGTTGGTTCCATCCCAAAGAGCGGCTACAAACTTTGTTACGAGTTCCGGGACCACGATGCTGAACGAATTTTTGAGGTCGAGGAAATTGATACCAAGGAACCAGATATCTGCATCAGCGGCTTGGTATTGAGAGGAGTCAAGAAACCACACGACTGCCCGGCTTTCGGCAAGCAGTGCACCCCAGAACATCCACTGGGTGCTACCATGGTTTCGGCCGAAGGAGCATGCGCGGCATATTACTCCTATGGACGGCACTTGCAGCAGGAAAGGGTCGTGGAGCAGGTTCGCAATCATTAAGTGAGTAGGGATTGTTGAAATGAATCCGAAGCGTCAAACTACCGCACCCGTCGACAAAATGACCGAAAGCTTTCGCGACAAAGTGATGCGCAAGTGTGGAGAGAGCGTGGAAATGAAGGAGAAGTTTTTCACTAGCTACGCAGAATCGATTGAGATCATGTCGCGAACGATGGCGGACCGTTTTCGGCGCGGAGGTCGACTCTTTGTCATGGGAAACGGCGGCAGCTTGTGCGATGCGCTCCACATGTGCGTCGAGTTTAATCACCCGATCATCGAGAAGAGACCTGCTTTCCCGGTGATTCCGCTGATGACCGACATCGCGACCATGACGGCGATCGGTAACGACATCGACTTCACTCGAGTATTTGTCAATCAACTCCGGCTGTTGAGTTTGCCTGGCGACATGGCGATGGTGTTCAGCACCAGCGGTAAATCACCAAATCTGATTTATGCTCTGCAAACTGCTCGCGAAAGACAGATTTTGACGGTGGCATTCGCGGGCAAGGATGGCGGCCGCTTTCCGGAAATCGCAGACTACTGTTTCATCGTACCGTCGTACAGCATCCATCGGATCCAGGAGGTGCACGCAACGGTGGTGCATGTCGTCTGGGACCTTGTTCATATCGCAATGGGAGCAGAGGATGTTACGTAAATCGAGGCGTCCGGCAGGGTAAAGCGGCTAACGCTGTTGCGAGGACGGGAGCCCACCCCTTATCCTCCACAAAGCTCGTCCAAAGCTCTGGCAACCTGTCCGATTCTTTCCCGCATACCGGGCAAAAGGCCGCGCCCTTCATGAGAAATGAGAAGATAAACGTTCCCGTAAGCGAAGAGAGTAACAGGTCGGTCGCCCAGGAGCGTGAACGCCGAGATTTCATCCACTTTCAACCTGGGGTTAAACGCCCGAACGCTCCGCATGATCTTCGGAGCGAGAAGCGCTGTCTCCAAGTCGTAATCATCCGGA
>JAFAQT010000330.1 GCA_019246215.1 Verrucomicrobiota bacterium | reverse complement strand
GTTTTACGGATCTTTGAGGAACTGAAAACTGGGCTGGCCGCTGTGGCGCAACACAAGCTCTCGATTAGCAGCCTGAGCGTGGACTCCTGGGGCGTAGATTACGTGCTGATCAACGCGGTGCACCCTGTGCTCTGGCCTCCGTTTCATTATCGCGACGCTCGCACAGAGGAAACCTACGAAAAGGTGCGAGCAAAGATCGGCGCAGAGCTGATCTTTGCCGAAACGGGCATTCAGTTCATGTCCATTAACACAATTTACCACCTGGCCTCGGACCTGGAGTATAGTCGGCCGTTGCTCGAATTGGCAGACTGCTTCCTGACCATCGGGGACTATTTCAATTATCTTTTTTCCGGTGTACCTCGTGTCGACGAGAGCAACGCAAGCACTACACAGCTTTACAACCCGCAATCCCACGCTTGGTCGACTGTGCTGATTGATCGCTGCGGCTTTCCAGAAAAGATTTTTCCGAAACTCGTCGCGCCGGGGACCATCCTCGGTCCATTGCTGGGTGAGATAGCTGCCGAAACCGGGCTCGGTGAACTCCAGGTGGTAGCTACTTGTTCGCACGACACTGGAGCCGCGGTAGCGGCAGTTCCTGCGGACGACAAAGAAGACTGGGCTTACCTTTCCTCGGGCACTTGGTCCCTGCTCGGAGTGGAGCTGCCGGGGCCCCTGATCAACGAAAGGGTTCGAGAGCTCAATTTCACCAATGAAGCCGGGTATGGAGGTACCACCCGGTTTCTGAAAAATATTGTCGGCCTCTGGCTCTTGCAGGAGTGTCGTCGTGAATGGCTCAAACAGGGTCGCCAGCTCGATTATTCGACCTTGATCGGAGAAGCCGAGCGAGCGGAACCTTTTCGTTCGCTGATTGATCCAAGAGCAGTGCAGTTTATAAGACCCGGTAATATGCCGGAAAGAATCGTCCTCTATTGTCTGGAGACCGGCCAGGCTGCTCCGGAGACCGCGGGTCAACATGTTCGCTGCATTCTGGAAAGCCTCGCTCTTCTGTACCGTGTTACTCTGGAGGAAATTGAGCGACTCACTGGACGCACGATCCGGAGGTTGCACATCGTCGGCGGCGGAAGCCGGAATACTCTGCTCGATGAATTCGCCGCCAATGCCACCAGCCGCCAAGTCATCGCAGGCCCCGTGGAAGCGACCGCCACTGGCAATGTGCTGATCCAGGCGGTTGCTCTCGGGCATGTCAAGTCATTGCCCGCGTTACGCCGGGTGGTGCGGGATTCTTTTGGCCTGCAAACCTTCGAACCTCGTGTGGCCGAGGATTGGCAGGCTCCTTACGAACGATTCCTCGGACTCAAACCTGTGCTATGAAATATCAATATGTGAACTACTTGTGGGAAAACGCTGTGGCGTCAAAACTCGACCCCGTGGAGCGGCTGGTGTACCGCTCGAACATTCTGGGCGGCGATCAGCGGATCACTAACACAGGCGGCGGGAATACCTCTGCTAAAGTACTCGAGCGCGACCCGCTGACCGGCGAGAACGTCGAGGTGCTTTGGGTCAAAGGGTCCGGCGGTGACTTGCGCACGAGCAAGCGTGAGAATTTTGCCTCACTTTATCAGGCCAAGCTGATCGAGTTGCAAAGGCTTTACGGCAAGGAGCCGGAGAAAGGGCCCAAGACGCCGGCTGAAGACAGGATGGTTGCGATGTACACGCATGGGACCTTTAATTTAAATCCGCGAGCCCCTTCGATTGATACGCCGCTGCATTCCTTCATCCCATTCAGGCAAGTCGATCACATGCACCCAAACGCGGTCATCTCGATCGCCGCGGCTGAAAGCTCAAAGCGATTGACTCGCGAGATTTATGGAGATGAGGTCATCTGGACTCCCTGGCTTCGACCCGGGTTTGAGCTGGGCCTTGAGCTGCAGCGAATATGTGCGGATCATCCCGAGGCGAAGGGCGTAATTCTTGGTCAGCACGGCCTGATCAACTGGGCGAACGATGACAAGGAGTGTTACGAGCTGACCTTGTCCCTGATCGAAAAAGCTGCGCAATATATCGCAGCTCGATATGAGGAAAAGGGAGGCGACGCGAAGGCGTTTGGCGGGCCCAGATATCAAGCTCTGGACGAGGGAAAACGACGGGCACTATTTGCGACGATTCTGCCCTGGCTTCGGGGGAAGGTGAGCCAGCAAAAGCGGTTTATTGGCACCATCCAGGACGACGAAAACATTTTGCGCTTCGTCAATTCCAAAGACGCCGCGAGACTGGCCGAACTTGGTACGAGTTGTCCAGACCATTTCCTTCGCACCAAGATCAAACCGTTTTATGTCGATTGGGACCCGCAAAACGAAGATCTGCCGACCCTCAAATCGAAACTTCAAGCCGGCCTTGAGAAGTATAGGGCGGACTATGCCGATTATTACAACCGATGTAAGCGGCCGGGTTCCCCAGCAATGCGCGATCCGAATCCGACGGTCACGCTGATCCCCGGCCTGGGAATGGTTGCCTGGGGCAAAGACAAATCTGAATCGCGGGTAACCGCCGAATTCTACAATTGCGCGGTCGAAGTGATGCGCGGCTCGGAAGCGATTGATCAATACATAGCCCTGCCGCAGCAAGAGGCTTTTGATATCGAGTACTGGCTTCTGGAAGATGCCAAGCTCCAGCGGATGCCGGCGGAAAAAGAACTCGCGCGCCAGGTGGTAGCCGTTTTTGGCGCCGGTTCCGGCATCGGTAAGGAAGTAGCGCATCGGATCGTCAAAGAAGGCGCGCATGTCGTTTGTGTCGATCTGAACAAAGATGCGGCTGGCGCAACCGCGAAGGAAATCACCGACCAATACGGCGTTGGGATTGGAGTCGCCGGGACCGGTCTCTCCAATTGTGGTCCAGCGATCGGGTTGAGCGGTAACATCACCGATCGCGCTTCGGTCCGCGCGGTGTTGGACGGCGCTGTGTTAGCCTACGGTGGTTTTGATTCGATTGCTGTGACGGCCGGAATTTTCGTCTCCCCGGATTCGACCGGCCATATTCCGGATGATAAATGGGGGGTAACATTTGCCATTAATGTCACCGGTTCCTACTTAGTCGCTGACGAAGCGGCGAAGACCTGGAGGGAGCAGAATTTGCCTGGCAGCCTGGTCTTAACGACGAGCGCTAACGCTGTCGTCGCGAAAAAAGGAAGTCTGGCCTATGACGCCTCTAAAGCAGCGGCCAATCATCTGACCCGTGAGTTGGCGATCGAATTATCGCCATTGGTGCGCGTCAATGCCGTGGCGCCCGCAACAGTGGTGCAGGGGAGCGCCATGTTTCCCCGCGACAGGGTGATTGCGTCGCTGGCTAAGTATAAGGTCCCATACCACGAGGAAGAACTTACCGAGTCGCTTACGCATAAATTAGCCCAGTTCTACGCGGACCGAACCTTGACCCATTTGCCCATCACACCAGCCGACCAGGCAGAAGCTTTTTATCTGCTGTTAACCAACCGCCTGAGCAAAACGACCGGGCAGGTCATCACCGTCGATGGCGGTCTTATTGAGGCTTTTCTGCGTTGAAAATTAATTTGCTCATTCCCTGTTTCGTGGACCAGTTATTTCCCTCTGTGGGCATCAGCGTGGTCCGTATCTTCGAGAAACTCGGACACACCGTTGATTTCAAAGAGAGTATCCTTTGTTGCGGTCAACCGGCATTCAATGCTGGATTCTGGGACGAGAGCCGGGACATTGCCGTACGAGTCCTTCAATCTCTAAGTGGCGAAGGGCCAGTCGTGGTTCCCTCTGGCTCCTGCACCGCGATGGTAAAAAATTTCTATCCGGAGCTTTTTCGAGCCAGATCTGAGGCCGCTGTCGCCGAACAGTTAAGTCGACGCACATTTGAATTTTCCTCCTTTCTGGTCGACCAACTCGGTGTAACGGATCTCGGGAGCCGATTCCCGGCCAGAGTGACTTTCCATGACGGCTGCCATGGCTTGCGTGAGCTTCAAATAAAACGTCAACCAAGATTGTTATTGGAACGCGTAAAAGATCTCACGCTGGTCGAGATGGAAGACCAGACCAGTTGCTGCGGGTTCGGGGGAACGTTCGCCGTAAAATTCCCGATGATTTCGACAGCAATGGGTGAAACCAAGTCGGCTTCGGCGCTAAGCACGGAGGCTGAATACCTCGTTTCCAACGACTCCAGTTGCCTGATGCATTTGCAAGGCCTGTTAAATCGTCAAAACAAAAAATTAAAGACTGTTCACTTGGCTGAGGTCCTGGCGAGCTACTAAGACTCCTGACTCGCGTATGTCTTTCACTTTTGCTTCCAAATTCAAAATTCAGGCGACCAAGGTGACCGCCGATCTTGATCATCGTGCAAAGATTCGAGCAGCTCTGAAAAGTTATGAAACCGCACGCGACGAAAGAAAAGCCCAATATCAAGACTGGCAGGCGGCCCGCCACGGGGCGGCAAGTATCAAATGGGAGTCGCTCAATCACCTGGACGCGTACCTGGTCGACTTCGTCACAAAGCTGAGTGCGCGCGGCACTAAGGTCTTCTGGGCAGGAAACGCTCAGGAAGCTCGGGACTATATCGTCGCGCTCGCGAAAGAAAAGCGCGCCCACACAATCATCAAATCGAAGACCATGACTTCGGAGGAGATCCATCTTAACGAGGCTTTGCGTCAAGCCGGATACGAAGTTGTGGAGTCGGATCTGGGAGAGTTTATCGTGCAACTCCGGGGCGAAGCCCCCTACCACCTTGTCTTTCCCGCGATGCACCTGACTCGGCATGAGATCAGCGATCTGTTCCACGAGAAGCTGCATTCAGCTCCCAGCGAACACCCCGAAGAACTGACGATGATCGCGCGCAAGGAGCTGCGCTTTAAGTACATTCAGGCTGATATCGGAATTAGCGGGGCAAACTTCGGCATTGCCGAAACCGGGATGATTTCGATCACTGAGAACGAAGGAAACGGTCGACTAACAACCGCTCTTCCGAAAGTGCATGTGGCGCTGATGGGCATCGAGAAGGTGATCCCCAGGCTATCAGATCTGGCGCTCTTTTTGCCGCTCTTGGCCACTGCAGGTACAGGTCAGCAGATCACCTGTTACAATTCCTTGATCGGTGGGCCGCGCCAATCGGACGAGCCGGACGGACCCGATGAGTTTCATCTGGTCCTTTTAGACAACAATCGAACTCAACTCCTGGCAGATGCTGAACAGCGAGACGCCTTGCACTGCATCCGATGCGGTGCCTGCCTGAATGCTTGCCCGATTTTTCGCAATGTAGGAGGACACACTTACGGAACGACCTACCAGGGTCCGATTGGTTCCGTCATCACTCCTCACCTGCGTGGACTGATGGATTGGAAGCATCTGTCGTATGCATCTTCCTTGTGTGGGGCCTGCACAGAAGTTTGTCCCGTCAAGATCAACCTTCATCATCATCTGTTACACAATCGGCGGAATGCGGTGGCGAGCCGGCCAGACCCATCTGAGCGCGCGGCTTTTCGCCTCTTTGCGTTTCTTACGCGCTATCCGGGCCTGGTCAATCGTCTTGCCCGAATCAGTCGTCCTCTGGTGCCGTTTGTCCGCGTGGTCAAACCTATTTTGCCCGCGCCAATCAAGGGATGGCTCTCCTCACGTGACTTGCCGAAAATCGCTCGGGAGAGTTTTCGAGATTACTGGAAGAAGCGATGAACGAAGGGAAGCGCGAAGCGATTCTTGGTCGGATCCGCGAGGCAGTACGGGTCGCGGCGCCGCGTCCCCATGAGGGGTCCGGCCGCTACGATTCTAACGCCATCGAAGTACCGCAAACCTCTCGTGAGTGGCTGCCCTCGGTTCCTTTGGACGCGGAAGGCAGACTGAATCTTTTCCGAGAAAAATGCTCTCAGCTCAGGACCGAGTTTCGATTTCTCTCGGGCCAGGAGGGAGCTGCAGCGGCTTTGGCAGATCTTCGAAATAAGCAGAAATGGACTGTGTTGGGTTCGCATCATCACCCGATGCTTGACCCACTGGTGCAATCACTTGGGCTGGAAACTCTGTACGTAGAGCAACATCCGCAAAGCAAATCGTTGGAACGATGTTCGGTGGGCATCACCGCATGCGACGCTCTCATCGCCCAGACCGGTTCAATCCTTTTGACCGCGCGGAGCGCCGGCGGGCGCGCTTTGTCGGTGCTTCCTCCGCATCACGTGGTCGTCGCCTCCGTCGATCAACTGCTCCCAGATCTCCCTGCCGCTTTTGAACTCCTGTACGAAAAGTATGGAGATAACTATCCCAGTTTTGCTACGCTCATTACGGGTCCCAGCCGAACCGGTGACATCGAACGCATCCTTGTCCTCGGAGCGCACGGTCCGCGAGACCTGACGATAATTCTTCTTGGGACGAACGCTTAGTTTAGCCCAAAACCCGAAGTTAGCGCTCGGTACTTTCGGGTTTTTGTCACCAATCGCAGCGACTCCGCGCTAGAAATCTGGCGCGATTACAACGGTCGAGCGACCGTGGAATATCGCATTGACGAACTGAAAACGAACGCGGCCGACCACTTCTGGCTGCGATCTTTCTTTGTTACCGAGTCGGCTTTCCTGGCTGTGCTCTTTGGATTCAATCTCTTAAGCGAAATTTCAACGTGCCGTTGATCCTGCCCTTAAGACTTACAAACAACCTGCTACCCTGCGTTTCGAGGTTTTCACCTGCGGCGCAATCCTCGGTCGAAGCGGACATCATTTGGTCCTGCACATGTCCAAAAACTGGGGTGGTTACTCCAGCCGAAAGCCTTTGTTCAATAAGCTCTTACATTGGCCTCCGCCAACTTCTCCGAAGTTCGATTCGCCAATAGAAAATGCCGCATGAAATCCCTCAATCTTGACGCTTAACTTCGGAATTTAGGTTAAGTCCTCCAGACCAGACTTGAGCAGCGTTTGCTTGAGCGCCTTGAAATCGGGATTAATTCAGCATCGGAAGAAGAGTCCAAGTTCAGACGTGCGTTTTCGCTCAACAGGAAAATTCTGAAAAAACGTGCAGGATTTCCTCCTTCATTTCATCATGATAATGAGGCCCTCGCATTTGCGCGCGACAGAGCCAGCCGCCTGCTTTCCCCCGGAGCTGCTAGTGTCCTGTCCCCTAAATAAGAGGTATATTGCCGGAGGTCGGTTGGCTGTTTTTCAAGGCGCGAGCGAAGCGCCCGTATGTGAGCCATACGGGTCGAGCGAGTAACGCGGAAAAACAGCCAACCGGCCCCGGCCGAGAGGGTTGCGATGAAAATGGGCCGGCGGCGGCGTTGCTCGTCGGTCACGTATCGATTCAGATATGCTCCCTCCTCACGCCTTGCCGACGGCCCATTTTGATCGCAACAATATACCTCTTATTTAGGGGACAGGACACTAGCCCGCAGCATTGACGGGCAAAGGGACAAACGAGTAAGAAACCCGATTGAGGGCCAGCAATGAAAACGCTCCGGATCTTTATTTCTTCACCAGGGGACGTGCGCCTGGAGCGAGTCCGTGCGTTCGAGGTTGTCAGCCGGCTGCAAACCAAATTCCGTGCGTTTTTGAAGTTGGAACCGGTTCTGTGGGAACATGATGCCCAGAGCGGCTGGGCAACCTTCCAGGCCAACATCATTCCCCCGTCGAAGACCGACATTGTCATCTGTATTCTATGGGCGCGCATCGGGATGCGGTTACCCCAAGATTACAAGCGCGCCGATGGCACGGTGCCGACCGGTACCGAGTGGGAGTTTGAGGACGCTTACGCGAGCCACCAGCTCAACGGGACCCCGGACCTCTACGTTTACCGGAAGACGGCCAATCCGACTATCGAGGTGACCAGCGAGGAAAGCCTCGAGGAATGGCGGGGTCAGAAACGGGCACTGGACCTGTTCTTCGAGCGTTGGTTCCGCGATCATGAGGGGGCATTCAAAGCGGGGTTCAACACTTTCCAGCGGGATGACGAGTTCGAGAAAATGCTCGAACAGCACCTTGAAAAGGTGATCAACCTGCGCATCCAGCAGGAGGCGGGTTCCGGCGCGGAGGAAGAGCGACGGATCACCTGGTTTGAAGGTTCGCCCTTCCGTGGCCTGTTGGCATTCCAGCCTGAACATGCGCCGGTCTTTTTCGGACGCGATCTTGAGGTTCGTGAGATCATTGATCGGCTGGTGGCGCAATCCGGGGCGGGAAAAGTCTTTCTGATGATCCTTGGGATGAGCGGCTGCG
Organism: Verrucomicrobiota bacterium; assembly: GCA_019246215.1. GTDB lineage: Bacteria > Verrucomicrobiota > Verrucomicrobiia > Chthoniobacterales > JAFAMB01 > JAFAMB01. The sequence goes on along the minus strand of JAFAQT010000330.1, from coordinate 19 downwards.
GGAAATCCTCCCTGGCCCG
>JAFAQT010000263.1 GCA_019246215.1 Verrucomicrobiota bacterium | reverse complement strand
CTATTGATGTTCTTCTCATAGACCGCATCATCCGGCGCGATCATAATCGACGGGACATCCGGTCCGATTAACGCGATAACCCCATGCTTGAGCTCGGCGCTAGGATGACCTTCAGCAAACTTATAGCTGATCTCCTTTAGCTTCAGGGCCCCCTCTAAGGCGATCGGATAGTTATATTGCCGTCCAAAAAACAAAAAACCCTCTGCGCCCGCGTATTTCTCCGCCAATTCTTCAATGGTTTCGCTCTGCTCGAGAGTCTGACGGACTAAATCCGGCAGACTTTCGAGCGCGGAAATCACCTCGATGCCCTGAACGCTCGACAAATTCCGGATCCGCCCCAATAACAGCGCTAGCAATGTCAAAACGACTACCTGCGATGTAAAGCTTTTGGTGGCGGCGACTCCGATCTCCGGACCGGCGTGCATGTAAACTCCCCCGTCGCTTTCACGAGCGATCGTGCTGCCAACGCTGTTGCAGATGCCCAGTGTCCGATGTCCTTTCCGCTTGCTTTCCCGGAGGGCTGCCAACGTGTCGATCGTTTCCCCGCTTTGGCTAATCGCAAAGACCAGGGTGTCTTTGTTCATCGGCATGTTGCGATATCGGAATTCGCTGGCGAACTCGACCTCCGTCGGCATATGAGCGAGACTTTCAATCAGACATTCTCCAACTCTGGCGGCGTGGAGAGCGGTTCCGCAAGCAGTCAGAACGATTCGATCGACGTCCCGTAATTCCCGGGAGGACATATTGAGCCCGCCCAGCTTTGCGGTGCACTCTTCCACGGAGAGGCGGCCACGCATCGCGTCGCGGATCGCGTTCGGTTGCTCAAAAATCTCCTTAAGCATGAAATGCGGATAAGCTCCCCTATCGACGTCTTCCGTCGAGAACTCGACCTTGCTCACCTGGAACGAAGCGTCCGCTCCTGCAAGCGAGATGACCTCGAAGTGATCTCGCTCGATCGCGACTACGTCGTAATCATCGAGGTACACGACATCTCTGGTGTGAGCCACGATCGCGCTCACATCACTCACGATAAAATTCTGCCCCTTCCCAACGCCTAAAATTAGTGGACTCCCGCGCCGGGCCCCCAGCAGCACATCCGGAACGTCGACATGAAACATCGCGAGCCCGTAGGTGCCGATGACCTGCTTGAGAGCAAGCCGAAACGCGGTCATGAGGTTTTTCTTATTGCGTGGACCGGGCAAACCATCAAACAGATGACCGACCAAATGAGCCAACACCTCCGTGTCAGTCTCCGAACGGAAAGTATGACCCTGACTGAGGAGCTGATCTCGCATCGGTTGAAAGTTCTCGACTACCCCGTTGTGGATGAGTGCCAATTTACCGCTCTGATCCAGATGGGGATGCGCATTTTCGTCCGTCACTGACCCATGCGTTGCCCAGCGGGTATGTCCAATTCCGGACGTTCCATGCGTGGGATACTTTTGCACGAGCTGTGTTAAGCTTGCGATTCGTCCGGCGCACTTCCGGAGCTCCAACTCGCCGTTGTCCAGCGTAGCAACGCCCGCAGAGTCGTAACCGCGATATTCCAAACGGCGCAGTCCATCCAGTAGAATTGGGGTAGCTTCTGAACTGCCGATATATCCGATTATGCCGCACATAATAAAAAAGCATCGTGACAAAGAAATTCCATGCTTCAAGATGGCTGAAAGCGCAAACCTAGTTGCCTAGACTTCTCTGTGAACAATGGACACCACGTCCCTGCAGAACGCAACACTGGCCATCGTGATGGGAGGAGGAGCGGGAACACGGCTGTTTCCTCTCACCAAAGACCGTGCGAAACCGGCCGTGCCTTTAGCCGGTAAGTATCGACTGGTCGATATCCCAATCAGTAACTGTCTGAACTCCGGATTTCGGCGAGTCTATGTTCTAACACAATTCAACAGCACCTCGCTCCATCGGCATATCAATGCGAGCTATAAGTTCGACAATTTTTCCAGGAACTTTGTGGAAATACTCGCTGCCCAGCAGACGCCGGAAACGGCACGCTGGTACCAAGGAACAGCGGACGCGGTACGTCAAAACCTTCGATATTTTCTCGAAGGCCCATACGATTTCTATCTCATCCTCAGCGGCGATCAGTTGTACCACATGGATTATAGATTGCTTCTGCGACAGCACATTGAGACCGGGGCCGATATCACCCTGGCGACGACGCCCGTCGACCGCGCAGCTGCTTCGTCCTTCGGGATTATGCATAGCGACACGGACCGGCGGATTTTCAGATTCGAAGAAAAGCCCAAGCAGCCGGCTCTCCTGGACGAATTGCGGATTCCCTCGACGCTGTTGAAGGAGCTTGGAATACAGGAAAGTGCCGAGCTTTTCCAAGGCTCGATGGGAATTTACGTGTTCAACCGAAAAGTTTTGATCGAATGCCTGCGCAGTGACGAGGACGATTTCGGCAAAAATATTATTCCCGCATCACTGCAATCGCATAAGGTGATGGCCTATATCTTCCAGGGATACTGGGAGGACATCGGCACGATCCGCGCCTTCTTCGAAGCGAACCTGGCGCTGACACAAACACTGCCTCCGTATAATTTTTTTGAGCGCTTATCTCCTATTTACACGCGGCCTCGATTTCTTCCGGCCAGTAAAATCAATGCCGCCACATTCCGGCATGCGATCGTGGGAGAGGGATGCATCATTTCTGACGCGCATATTGATAGAGCGGTTATCGGCATTCGAAGCATTATCGAGAGCGGAGCTACCATCAGGAACTCCGTGATCATGGGCGCGGACTTTTACGAGGACGAAGCCCAGGAGCTGTTTCAAGGAGAAGGCGCACGGCCGCCCATCGGAATTGGCAGAAACTCCGTAATCGATCGCGCGATCATTGATAAGAATGCCCGGATCGGTGAGAGCGTTGTGATAACTCCCGATGGTAAGGCACCCAACGTGGATAGCACGATCTATTACATACGCGACGGCGTTGTCGTGATCCCGAAGAATGCAGTGATTCCGAATGGTACCTGGATCTAGTGTACACTAGCACTAGCCTAGCGCATCGTCCCCGAAACGATATAAAGCCACATGATCATTGATCCGCAGTTTCAACGCCGGCTCCTGGCTGCCTCCGGGTTTGCCGAGCTTTCTCTTTTTCAGGAAGCGGTGCAAGAGCTCGAGGAATTGCCGGAAACTTCTAGAGAACTGCCGATTGTACTTGCCGTTTGGTTAGAAGTCTACCAGCGCTGGCAAAAATGGTCAGAGGCCGAGTCCGTTGCCATGCATTTATTGGAAATCGAGCCTGACGAACCGAGTTGGCCGATCGCCCGTGCGTACGCGATCCGGCGCGGTCGGGGCTTGGTTTTAGCTCATGAAGTTCTGCTTCAAGCCGGCGAGAAATTTCCAAACTGCGGGACCATCCAATTCAACCTTGCATGCTACGCCGCGCAACTTGGCCAACTGGACGAAGCTCGCCGTCGTTTGTCCCGGGCAATTCAGCTCGATAAAGGGTTTTCAAAGATGGCTAAAGATGATCCGGATCTCGAATCAATCCGGAACGAGATCGATTGATCGGAGTCAGGAGCCAGCGCGTTTTGG
>JAFAQT010000275.1 GCA_019246215.1 Verrucomicrobiota bacterium | reverse complement strand
TATGGCGCTTTCCGGATCTCCGACATTATGCTCAATCACACGAGATCTCATCCGGCAATCATGAGATGAGCTGACGATACGGCTGGCAGCGAACTGAAAAATCGTTCACCCCCTTGCGTAATTTCTCTTCGCGAAGACGACCCCACGCGGCAGAAAAAGCGGAATGGAATTTTTGCAGTCCCGATTTGGCGCGGAGATGGGACGGGAGGCCCGCAGGGGTGCGCTCCATGGGCGCGTGACCGATAGCAAGATCAAGCGGGACCCCGCCACAGGAGTGGCGCACAGCTCAGGCGTATCGGTTCCCGCGTTGTATCATTGGGTGCCTGCCTCTTCACGGATATAACGGGCTGCGATTTCGGTTCCTTCCTCAAAGCGGCCGGACCCGCCCACCCCCCGAGGTCCAATTCTTCATGTAAAAATAAAGTCAGTTTCAAACTTTCAAACTGCTCTCGGGAAAGCTGGCGATTCATGGAAAAACCAACCCCAAAACGAAAGAAATGTAACAAAAGTTGCGCGGCGCAGCCGTCTAGCCGAGGAGTTCTCGTTTTGCGGTAATAATCCCTTTGATAGCGATCAGATTCCGTCTTCTCGGTCGTTCTTAACCGATTGACTGATACGATTTCAAAATTGAGGCGCGGGGGACCTGATCGTCACGGCCGACCGTGCAATCCGCCAGGCTTCCGCTACGAGTTCGCCGTTGTCCTTTGCGCGGCACCCTTGCGGTAGCGCGACCGTGTCCTCGAAGCCGACGCGTGTATCATAGCCGCGACGTGACGCTAAGGCGATGAACTCCCAGGTTGATGCTTCAAAGCCGTGCAGCAAGCGCGGACATCGAATTTCTTGCAAACAGGATTCGATCTCGTCCAGACGATCCCTCGCGTTTCCAGGTTCTTCGGCCGGCTCAATCAGGATGCGCAGACAGCGATCCGACAAGCCGCTCTGCCGAAACAGTCGCGCTGCTTCGGCGTTCCAAATTCCAGCTTCCAGCGCAATGCCCTTCTCGAGCAGCAGCAGAGCGACTTGCACTGCACCCACTTCATGAAAGTTTACGGCCGCGAAGTCGGGCAAAATATCCCATTCAGAGATTAGCGTCAGTCGGGCCCCGATTTCAGGCACAATCCACGCGCCGGTGCTAACCCCGATGGGTGTACCGGGGCATGCCGCTCGAATTGCGCCGAGCGCGCAGCGGCGACATCGGCGGACAGGAGGCTCTCCTGGCCATTCGTATTGCGTGGATGGACGTGGATGGCCCCTCGCTCCAGCAGCAACCGCCAGCATCGCGTGGTGAGCTTGCTGCCGCGGGTTAATCGGGATTCCCGGATGATCTCTCAGAGAGCGCCTTCCGTTGATTGCGGCCTTCAGGAGCATGGCATCTTCACAAGGCGACAGTTTTCGTTTGATCACTCAAATTCTGGACCGCTGCTTCGATGCTTGTCAACTGTAATGGAAATCGTCCGAACTATTGGTAATGGTCGATTCTGAGCAGTTTAACGGCTGGCAGCAGCTGCACGATTCGTACCTTAACGGATATCCGTATCGCAATTCAACGGGGTTCATTCAACCCAAACGCATTCGGGTCCAGTTGCTAAAGCCGGAGCTCGCACTGGCCCTCGCCTGGTGGTCGGTTTCTCTCCCGAGTTCCAAGCAGACGATGTGGATAACACCACCCTGAACCAAATTTTGGTGATGGTTGGAAGATCGTAGCCTCTCATACCAGTACGGCCGAGATGTCATTCGTAATCAGGGCAATGTTCTGTTGTGAGCTTCACGGTGGACTCTTTTACCAAAGGACTGTACGTGCCCTTACGCCGCCGCGGCCCGCATAGGCGGTCTTTTTCCATTCGATGTGACAGAATTACTAATTCTGTATAAAAATCCGCTCCGAGCGGCCCGGAATTTCCGCACTTGCAAAGTCTTCTGCTTTCCCGGCACCCCCTTTGCCGTGGCATTTGGGTTGGCAGCGAAGAAATTTTCCGAAAAGCAGGGACGCCGCTGACCAACATCGAGTGGGAGAACGTGAAATTCTTTGCTATCCGGACTGAAGATTGCTGGGTTCACCGAGGTGGACCGGGCTAGGTGCCCCGAAAGCAAAAATCGTAAGTTGAAAGGAACCGTTTGCAAAGGCTGCGACG
>JAFAQT010000262.1 GCA_019246215.1 Verrucomicrobiota bacterium | reverse complement strand
TGGACGACGTTGTGAAGATCGGGGACCTGGTTTGGGTGAAATGTATCGGGGTGGACGAAAAGGGGCGCATCAAACTCAGCCGCAAGGCGGCTATGAAAGATCGCAACGCCGAAGCCGAGACTGCACTGCAGGAATGATCTGGTAGGGGTACGTTGATGTCCCGCGAGGCGGCTGCTGCTGTTACAGCTTCTGGGACTGTTGCAGGGCTCAGGAGTGAGCATTCAGGAGTCAGAAGTTACAGGGGAATTCCGCTTCTGAATGCTCGAAGTTCCTCCCACTCAAACCTGCTATCTTTAATTTCGCCGCCCTGTACTCCTGAGTTCTCGCTCCTCATTCCTTAGTGTCTTTCCTTATTTTAACGAGGCCCGAAGAAAATTCCCGCTCGGAAATCAAAAATCCATTGCCATCGCCTGAAGTAATACTAGCCTCGAATTATTGACCGCGAGCTGTGGAGATCTGCGCAGATTTTTGTTGCCTGGCCGATCGAAGCCAATATTCTCGGGCTTTTTGAAAATCGTTGGGAAGTAGCTTGAAAAAGACCCTGTTGACCCCAGTAAGCCGCAGCCAATTTTGTTTCTTTTGTCGCGCCGCGTTTGGTGCTCGTGCGCAATGGACTTTTTGATGATCTCGCATGGCTAATATCTTTCCTCGCTGGACAAATTATCTGCCATTGAAGATCGTCTTCTGCCTCTTGGTCTTAGGGGGCGCATTGTCCGCATTTTACTGGTATTATCTGACGCCGGAATACATGAGAGCGGGGTACCAACCGATTCAGCCCGTGCCGTTCCCGCACGATATCCATGTGACACAACTCGGGATGGATTGCCGTTATTGTCACTCGTATGTGGAGGTTTCGTCCCACTCGAATATTCCTACGACGCAGACCTGTATGAACTGCCATACCCAGATTCAAGCCAACAATCCCAAATTGGCCGCTGTGAGGGAGAGTTGGCAAAGCGGGAATCCGGTTGACTGGGTGAAAATCCACCAGGTGCCTGATTTTGCCTATTTCAATCACTCCGTCCACGTCAATCGCGGCATCAGCTGTGTGAGTTGCCACGGCCAAGTGAACCACATGGACGTAGTTTACCAGAAAGAGCCGCTCTCGATGGGTTGGTGCTTGAACTGTCATCGTAATCCCGAAAACAACCTGCGGCCGATTAACCAGGTATTTAACCTGGATTGGAAGCCTGGCAGCGCGGAGTCTCAGGAGCAGATCGGCCTTGAACTCAAGCAACAATGGAATATTAACCCGCCGCAGACCTGTGAGGGATGCCATCGATAATGAAGACTGTTTTTCGACATCCTCCTGAAAATTTCACAGGCAAACGGTATTGGCGCAGCCTGGAAGAATTGGCGGATACTCCTCAATTTCGGACCTGGCTGGAACGCGAATTCCCAGCTGGCGCCGCGGAAATGGAGATGGACGGAGTATCGCGGCGGAATTTCCTTCGTCTGATGGCTGCCTCAATGGCTATGGCCGGGATCGGACTAAGCGGTTGCCGTCGACCGGAAGCTTATCTTGTCCCGTACACCAAAAGTGTCGAATGGCTGATACCCGGTAAGGCAGTTCTTTACGCGACTTCGATGCCGGGACCGTTGGGCGGTCTGCCACTGATCGCAACGACTTACGAAGGGCGCCCAACGAAGCTTGAGGGCAACCCTCTGGTGCCTTCCAGCAATGGTGGAACAGATCTTTTTGCGCAGGCGGCCGTCTTGGATCTCTACGATCCGGACCGAGCACGGGTTTTTCTTTCCAACGGAAAGGAAACCACAGCCCAGGAATTTGACAAATACCTCGGTGGCGTCCGAAAGCAACTTGAGTTAGGCAAAGGAGAGGGCATAGGCCTTTTGCTGGATGAACAATTCTCACCGACTCGCGATCGGATGCTGCATTCGTTGAACGAGCAATTCCCGCAGGCCAAGTTCTACTCCTACGAACCTCTCAATTTCGAAGAACGCGACCTGGCGATCAATGCGCTCTTCGGTCCTGATGTCGCGATCAGGCCGGTGTTTGCCAATGCAGATGTTGTTGTTTCGCTGGACTGCGACTTTTTGGGTTCCGAACAGATGCTGCAGGGTGTAAGAGATTTCAGCCGCAGGCGGCGCGTGGAAGGATCGGTTGCCAGGATGAACCGGTTGTACGCAGTCGAGAATCGTTTCACGCTCACTGGCGGAATGGCGGATCACCGCTTCCGCTGTGCGGCGTCTCAGGTTCCCGCATTTGCGTTTCAGTTGGCTAAAAAGGTCGCCGGATCCACCAACGATCGCGTTCTGGGGGCTGTCGTCGCCGAATTCAGCGAGACCGGCACACAGTTTGACGACACCTGGCTTACGGAGTGCGCCAACGATTTGGTCGCGAGAAAAGGCCGAAGCCTTGTTCTGGTCGGCAACCGATTTCCGGCTTGGGTACACAGCGTCGTGCTGGCGATGAACAATGCACTCGGTGCCTTTGGTTCGACCCTCGCAGTTCTAAGTGTTCCTCGGGTCAAGACCGGAAATCTCGGCGCTTTGGTGGCTGATGCAAAATCGCATACCTTGAAGAAGCTTTTTATCCTGAGTGGCAATCCGGTCTACACCGCGCCTGCGGATCTTGACTGGTCCGGAGTTCAGAGGTCGATCCCGGAAGTGGTCCGGCTGGGATATTCGATGGACGAGACCTCCGCAGAGGCAAACTGGCATGTGCCTGAAGCCCACTTTCTCGAATCCTGGGGAGACCAGCGGGCCCCGGATGGTACTTATCTCCCGATTCAGCCAATGATTCTCCCGTTGTTCGGAGGCCTTTCCCAAATCGATGTCCTGTCCAGACTGACCGCTCTTCCCAACGGAGTACAAGCTGTTCGCGATACGTTCAAGTCCTTCACCAAGGAGCGCGATTTCGAGGCGGCTTGGACAGGATTTCTTCGGAACGGTTACGCCGCACAAACTCCCTATGAAGCCGCAAAAGTAGAGTTGAACCCGAACGCCTTGCCTGAGCTGTTGAAAACATCAGGCTCGCTCCCCGGCCCGGTGACGCCGAGCTCCATCGAGGTTGTTTTCCCGGCCGATTACAAGGTTTACGACGGTCGATATGCGAACAATGCCTGGCTGCAGGAGTTGCCGGACCCGATCACGAAATTGACCTGGGACAACGCTGTTCTACTGAGCAAATCTACGGCGAAAGCTCTTCAGGTGGATGATGGAGACGTGATCGAAATCAGTGCCAGCGATCGAAAACTGCAGGCTCCCGTGATGATTGCACCGGGACACGCCGACTATTCGCTCAGTCTTTCTCTCGGCTATGGCCGGTGGGTGGTTGGCAAAATTGGCCGTGACACCGGGTTTAATGCGTACGAGTTGCGAACGACCAGCGCTCTCTATTATGCCACAAGGGCAACGGTCAAGGTAATTCAGAAGAACGGACATCAGCTGGTCCAGACGCAAAACCACTACAGCATGGAAGGGCGCGCGCTGGTGAGAGAAGGTACCGTGGAGGATTACAAAAAGAATCCCGGTTTTGCCAAGGACGTCTGGATGGACGCGGATAATCCGCCGAATGTCTCGCTTTACAGTCACCCTCCGCTGAACGCGCCCAATCAGTGGGCGATGTCGGTCGACTTAAACGCCTGCACTGGCTGCAGCGCTTGCGTGGTGGCATGCCAGGCAGAAAACAATATTCCAGTGGTCGGCAAGGAGCAGGTCTACAATGCCCGGGAGATGCATTGGATGCGGATTGATCGTTATTTCGCGAGCGCGGAGGGCGATAAGAACAATCCGCACCTCGAAGATGATCCGGAAATGGTGATGCAACCGATGATGTGCCAGCACTGCGAGAACGCGCCGTGCGAGACCGTCTGCCCGGTAAATGCGACCGTCCACAGCGAAGAGGGGCTTAACCTGATGGTGTATAACCGTTGTATCGGCACCCGATATTGCTCGAACAACTGCCCATTCAAGGTTCGCCGGTTCAACTTTTTTAATTATAATGACCGACCGATTCTAGATCGGATTGAGAAAGGGTTGCCTGGATTTCAAGGAAAATCGGAGCTTTACCTGGGGCCATTGGCGCCTTGGGGTATGGCTGAGATTTCGAAGATGCAAAAGAATCCGAACGTCACAGTTCGCAGTCGTGGCGTCATGGAAAAATGCACCTACTGCGTGCAGAGGATCGAAACCGCCAAAATTTCGCAAAGGGTTAAGGCAGGCGTGAAGGGGGATTTGACGCTGCCGACGGATTCCGTCCAATCAGCTTGCCAGCAGGCCTGCCCCTCCGAAGCGATTGTCTTTGGCGACTTAAAAGACCCGACAAGCCGCGTCTCCCAGCGTCGAACACTTCCGCAAAACTACCATTTGCTCGAATATCTTAACCTTCAGACTCGCACAGGCTATCTGGCGCGAATTCGCAACCCGAATCCGAAGATGCCGGGTGCCGGGAAGGTAGGCAAAATCAATGTGGACGAAAACGGCGATCAGAGGCACGGTTTGCCGCACGCCGAAAATCAAAACCCCGGAGGTAACGCGTAATGGCTGAAAGTGATGCATCCATGACTACTTTCGTGGAACGGATGCCCAGGCCTCCTCTGGTGTGGAACAATCACTCGATGGCATGGATTTCCGATCGGATTGCCGGAATCGTCGAGAACAAAGCGCCTCGCTGGTGGTGGGTCTCGATCGCGATCACCGCGTCGGTTGCCGGCTTCGGAACCTTCTGCATTTTCTATCTCCTGTTCACAGGCGTCGGTGTCTGGGGAAACAATATTCCGGTCGGTTGGGCCTGGGGTATTACCAACTTCGTATTTTGGATCGGGATCGGTCACGCAGGAACTTTGATCTCGGCGATTCTGCATCTTTGTCGTCAAAAATGGCGTACATCGATCAATCGTGCCGCCGAGGCCATGACGCTGTTCGCCGTGATGTGCGCCGGAATTTTCCCAGCCATTCACGTTGGCAGGATCTGGATGATCTGGTTTGTGGCTCCGGTCCCGAACCCAAACTGGATCTGGCCCAATTTTCGCAGTCCGTTGATGTGGGACGTCTTCGCGGTTTCAACCTATTTTACTGTCTCGGTTCTTTTCTGGTACCTGGGGTTGGTGCCCGATCTGGCGACGATGCGGGATCGTGCGAAGGGCAACGTGGCACGGGCCGTGTACTGGGTACTTTCGTTCGGGTGGCGCGGCGGCAACAGACAATGGCGTCATTTCGACATGGCCTATCTGGTATTGGCCGGTATCTCAACGCCGCTGGTACTCTCGGTGCACTCAACGGTGTCATTCGACTTCGCTACCTCGGTGCTGCCCGGGTGGCACACGACCATTTTCCCTCCTTACTTTGTCGCTGGTGCAATTTTTGGCGGATTCGCAATGGTGCTGACGTTAATGTTGCCGGCGCGATCCCTGTACAAGCTTCACGATGTTTTTACCTGGGATCATATCGATGTGATGTGCAAGCTGCTCCTGTTCACCGGTTCGATCGTGGGATACGCATATGTGATGGAATGGTTTGTGGCTTTCTATGGCGCAAATCCGTTCGAACGCTTTGCGTTCCTGAACCGGTATTTCGGTCCTTACTGGTGGGCTAGCTGGTCAATGTTTGGCTGTAACGTGATCATGCCGCAGTTGATGTGGGTTCGAGCGTTCCGGAGAAACTGGGCAATCGTGTACTTCGTTTCCATGTGCGCAAACGCCGGCATGTGGTTTGAGCGTTTCGTGATATTCGTGATCTCACTCCATCGGGACTTTCTGCCGTCGGCCTGGCGGATGTATTACCCAACGTGGGTGGACGTATTTACGTTCGTCGGAACGATCGGGATTTTTGTGACGCTCTTTCTGCTGTTTATACGCTTCCTTCCAATGGTCGCTATGTCCGAGGTCAAGAGCGTCCTGCCCGAAGCCGATCCTCATTACCATCCGCCCGGCCCAGCCGGTGAAGAGGCGGTCAAGGAGGTTCAGGTATGAGTGCTGCCTCCCTCTCAAAACCCGCGTTCGCGGTCATCGCGGAATTCCCGAGTGCAGGCGCCCTTTATGAGGCTGCCGAAAAGGTGCGCGACGCTGGATTCAGGTTCTGGGATGTTCACTCGCCCTTTGAAATTCACGGAATGAACAAGGCGATGGGACTCGGCAAATCAACTTTAGGATACATCATCTTTTGTGGCGGGTTCCTGGGGTTTACGACGGCCGCCTTGCTCGAGTTCATTCCTTCATCCTACCTTTTCCCGCTGATCGTGCATGGTAAGCCGGTGAACTTTTATACGAACCCGCCGTTTTTTCCAATCATGTTCGAGCTGACAATATTGTTCTCGGCGTTCACGGCTTTCTTCGGTGTTTTCATCATGAACCGCTTGCCTCGGATGCATCATCCACTCTTCAATTATGAGCCGTTTAAACGGGTGACAAACGATGCGTTCTTCCTGGTGATAGAATCTGTCGATCCCAAGTTTTCAGAGATCGGCACCCGAGAATTCCTCGAAGGGATTGGTGGTAAAGAGGTCACCCTGATCTACGCGAATGATTAAGAATTTTTTGATCATTTCTATTTTCGTGACGGTGATCACGATCGCGTTGCTAGGTTTTCAGGGGCAGCGCCGTCAGGTGACCGCGATCGAATTTTTCGGTGACATGAAGCGCCAGGCCAAGGTGAAGTATCAAAAACCAAGTGGATTTTTCTCGGATGGTCGCGCCGCGCGTCCGCCTGTCGATGGAACGATACCGTTGGGCTACGACATTCCAGGTCATCCCATGCAGAATTCGGAAGTTCCAAAAGACGACATCGATTCGCCCTTGGGTGAGTTCTCCGCCGGAACGGACTATCTCAACACCGGCAAGATGGGGGAGCAGTGGGGCACCGGATTACCGCTGCCGGTGACCGCGGAGTTACTGCAGCGCGGGCAAAAGGAATTCACGATTAACTGCTCGGTCTGCCACGGTGCGACCGGCCAGGGGAATGGGATCACCTCAAAATATGGCTTGCTTGGAATCGCGAATTATCACCAGGACAAGTACCGGCAGATGGCCGATGGCCAGATCTTCAATACGATTACCCACGGATTTAACACCATGATGGCCTACGGGGACAAAGTCACCGTCAAGGATCGTTGGGCGATTATCGCGTACATTCGCGCACTGCAGAAAAGCCAGAATTCGCGCATTGAAGACGTTCCCGAAGATCAGAGGGCGGCGCTTGAGCACGAAGGAAAACCGGAGAATGCGCCTTCGCAACCTGCTCCGGCGCAATCCGCCAAAACGGAGACAAAGCAAACGCGATAGGAGCGATGAGATACGAGCATTTGGCCGTTCCGAGACCTGAGATTTTTGAGAGCCGCAACCTCAACAGGATTTTGCTGGCGCTCCTGGGAGTCGGGGCCTGTTCCCTGTTGATCACGCTCATTATCGGTTGTGCCGCGCCTGGCGGCAGCGAGCTGCGCAGGCAATTTGCGTTCTCCTGGTTGTTTGCATTTCTCTATTTCTTTACAATTCTGATCGGTTGCTACTTTTGGATCATCGTTCACCATTCCACCGATTCAGGTTGGGGGATCGTCGTTCGTCGCCAAATGGAAAACCTGGCGTCTCTGATTCCCTGGATGGTGCTGTTCTTTCTTCCCCTTTTTTTTGTTCGGCGGGATATATGGAACTGGATTACCGCGAAGGAGAGCCCGGTGATTGACCCGAATTTGAGAGACAAGCTTTCCTATTTTGAGCTGCGCTTCGGGTCGCTCGTTATTCCATTTTTCTGGGTTCGAGCTGTTCTTTGCTTCGCATACTTCAGTTTTGCTGCGCTCTATTTCAGGCGCACTTCGATCCGTCAAGATAGCGACGGAGATCCCAAATGGTCGGTCCAGATGCGCGGTGTCTCCTTTCCAGGGATCCTCCTTTTTGCTGCCTGCACAACCCTTCTTGCTTTTGACTGGTTCTCATCGCCAGATTATCGCTGGGCTTCCACAATGTGGGGCGTGTATATATTTGCCGGTGCGGCTGGGGCAGGAATGGCCACGATTATTTTGGTCGTGATGGGCCTGAAAAATGCCGGGTACCTGCGATTTGTGAACGAAGAGCACTATCACATAATGGGGAAGTTGCTTTTTACCTTCACCATTTTCTGGGGATATATCGGATTTGCTCAGTACATGCTCATCTGGTATGCGAATATCCCAGAAGAAACCGAATGGTTCCTGCGGCGTAATGTTGAGTCATGGAATGTGCTGAGCACTTTCCTGGTCATCGGCAGGTTTTTTCTTCCGTTTCTTTATCTGTTGTTTCAATACACCAAAAGGAACGCAAAATTTCTGGCCGCGATCTCGTTCTGGATATTGGGGATGCATGTTCTGGACACTTACATCACGATCATGCCGTTTCTGCACGAGCGTGGGTTTGAGCTGAGCATATTCGATTTGCTTGCACTCCTGTCGATCGGGCCTCTCCTTGCCTTCATTTTTTTGCGGCGTCTGGGTGGCGCGTCTCTTTTTCCCTCTCAGGATCCCCGGCTGCTTGAATCCTTGAAATTGAGCAACTAACCCGATGGCCGAGCGTCAACAAAACGGCAAAAGTTCAGCTCCGATGATCCTCACCGGTCTCATAATGATCCTGCTGTTTTGCGTCTTCGCGATTTTTTTGGTCGCGCAGGGCAAAAGCATCCCGAATGTGGAGGAGTTGCGCGAAGAAGTGCGTCTGAAAAACCTCGCCGATTTGAATAACGAAAATCAAAGGGTATTGACGCAATATCACTGGGTGGACAAGGGCAAGGGTGTAGTCGGGATTCCAATCGATCGTGCGAAGGACCTGGTCTTAGCTCAATTGCAGTCCATTAAGCCGCATCCTGCCGGGCCGGTGAATCCTCCCGCTGCCCCGCAGCAGCAGGGAACTCCGGCGCCCTCTCCGAGCGCTCAAGTTCAAAAGCCCGCGGGTCAATAATGAGACTTGGTAAAGAAACCGGCCGCCGAAACGATTTTTGAACCGATGAAACAGCCCGTCGTTGCAGAACCAGAGCTCGGTGGCGGTACAACTGCTGAACAAGTGAGCGTCTCGATCGTCGATCGCTCGATCAGGATCCCGGTGCTTATGTTCTTCGGGTCAGGTGTACTCTGGCTTGCAGTCGCTTCGTTTTTCTGGGTATTGGCCTCCTCGCAAATCTATACACCAACTGCCTGGTGGACATTACCCGGAGTTGCCTGGTTGAGCTTCGGCCGCGCTTATCCCGTATTTCTAAACTGCCTGGTTTACGGATGGGCGACCTGCGCCGGCATCGGGACCGGGATCTGGCTGCTGTCGCGTTTCACAGATGCGCCCTTGCTCAACCCGTTGTATCCGATTCTTGCAAGCCTTATCTGGAATGTCGGATTGCTCACCGGTGTCTTGTCGATTTTGGTGGGCTTGACCAGCGGGAACGAGTTATTGGAGTTCCCGTCTTACTCGGCATTTATCCTGTTTCTTGCGCTGGTGATGGTGAGCTTGTGGGCAATCACGATCATCTGGAACAGGAAACCGGGGACTATGTACATTTCGCAATGGTATCTCCTGGGAGCCTTTTTATGGTTCGCGTGGACGTATGCAACCGCGAACGTCGCGCTTAGTCTTGCACCCGCTCCTGGGGTCACGCAGCCTGCAATCGCTTGGTGGTATGCCGGCAGTCTGGTCGATCTCTGGCTTACCCCTATCGCGCTAGCGGTCGCGTATTACCTGATTCCGAAATTTGCCGGTCGCTCGATCTACAGCTACAAACTGGCGCTTCTGAGTTTCTGGGGGCTAGCGCTCTTTGGCGGGTGGACGGGCATGACGCATCTGATCGGCGGACCGCTTCCGGTATGGATGATAACCGCCAGTATCGTAGCAAAGGTCCTGATGCTGATTCCTGTGCTGGCGGTCGCAGCGAATTTTCACCGGACGATGGAAAGCGATTACGGAGGGCTGCGGGACAATCTGCCGTTCCGCTTTGTCGTGATCGGTGCGATGGTTTACACGGCTTACAGTATTGAGGGAAGCATCATTTCCATTCGGTCGGTCGCCCAGGTGACGCAGTTCACGCTTGTCACGGCAGGCCACACTCAGCTTGGCCTTCTAGGTTTTTGCAGCATGGTTTTATTTGGGGCCGTGTACTATATCGTGCCCAGGCTGCTCAACAGGCAGTGGCTCTATCCTAAGCTCCTCACGGCTCATTTCTGGTTCACCGTCGTCGGGCTCGGCCTGTTATTTTTTGGTCTTACAATTGGCGGGATGATCCAAGGTTTTGGTTTGCAGGATCCCCAGGTCCCGATGAGCGCGATAAGCGATCTGATTCAACCATTTCTGGCGGTGCAGAACATCGGGGTGCTGCTGCTGGCAATTGCGAATTTAGGGTTCACGGTCGCCTTCACCCTGATCCTCCTGATATCTGCTCCCGCCAGACAACGACCTGTCGCCATCGAACAGATAAACGAGGCTTCAGAGAGTACTGAGGGAGAGGTGAGCGTGGCGTGAATAGATTAACTGGGCTTTTCTTTTGCGTTTCTCTCCTTTTCGGGGCTTCCTGGCTCGGACTGGTGGCCTACCCATACCTTACCTTCGCCGGTTTGCGCCAAAGCAAAGATGAGGCAACAGGCGCGCTGGCTCCGCTCGGGGTTCCAGGAACAGCCACTCAAGGGGCCCGAATATACGCAGCGAACGGGTGTCTGTACTGTCATAGCCAGTACATCCGTGCCAAAGACGAGGGAAGCGACATCGATCGCAAGTGGGCGACGCGACGTACTGTGGCGAGGGATTACATGTTCGATCGGCAGGTTTTTTTGGGAGTGTCTAGACTCGGGGCGGACCTGACTAACGTCGGTGTTCGCCAGACAGATCCGCAGTGGTTTTACCGCATCCTCTACAGTCCGCAAACCGTCAGTCCTGAAACGTCCATGCCGGCTTACCGTTGGCTGTTCGTGACGCGGGAAATTCAGGGCCAGCCATCCGCGGACGCAGTCAAGCTGGAGGGCAGGGATGCACCGCCTCCCGGATATGAGATTGTACCCACGGACGAAGGCAAAGCGCTCGTGGAATATCTGCTGTCACTGAAGAGGAACTACCCTTTGCCGGAAGCTCCTGAAGCAACTGAATGAGCTCGAAGCACGAAGATCAGGTCGAAGAACTTGGGCATTGGTCTGATGAGCAATTGGCAAAGCGTGGAGGTGTTCAGGCCTCTGCGGAAGAACAATCCCAGGATAAACAGGAGGTGCCGCAGCCCGACAAAGGCGAAATCCCGGTCTGGCTGATTGGGGTGATCGGTCTTGGCATATTCTGGGCTGGAGCCTATCTATTTTCGTTTAGCGGAGGATTCAAATCGGATGTATTCGATTTTGAACCGAAGTTCGGTGTGGTGGGCGGCGCGATAGGGCCGCCCGATCCGAAGGTCGTTGGGAAAGCCCTTTTCTCGGCAAATTGCATCACCTGCCACCAAGCCAACGGTCAGGGTGTGCCCGGTCAATATCCGCCGCTAGCTGGCTCTGACGTGGAATTGGGAGCTGCGACTAACCACCTGATCGCAATTGAGCTCAAAGGTTTGCAGGGGCCGGTGACCGTTGAGGGGAAACCATTCAATAATTCGATGCAAGCCTGGGAGGGCCAGTACACGGATCAGCAGCTTGCTGCGATTATGACGTATGTCCGATCCGACTGGGGAAATAACGCTCCGCCGATTACGGCCGACATGGTCAAACAGATACGAGACGAATTCAAGGATCGCAAGGAGCAGTGGACGTGGCCGGAAGTCGAGAAGATTCCGCCCAAAAATCTGACGGCCCCACCTGCAGCTCAACCAGCCGGTCAACAAAAACCTGGGGCGCCAAGCCCCGCATCGGGCAGCCAGGCACCCGCGCCGGGCGGCCAGACGCCGGCCCAGTCTCAGCCGCCTCCGCCGAGCAGCCCGGCACCGACTCAACCGGCGGCGCAGTCTCAGCCTCCGAGTCCGACCCCAACTCCTGTAATTGCCACTGACTAAAGTCCCATGACAAGTGCCCGCTCCCACGTATTCTTCTCTGCATAAGCCGCGTATGACTCAGTTTCTATCCAGGAAAAGCGGATCGATTGCCTTGCTGGTTATTGTGTTTGTTGCGTGCGGGGTGCCGGCTTACGCAGCGCAGCGAACTTCTGGTCTCTGGTGGATGCCGGACGTGGCAAGTAAGGGAGGCGAGCAGATTGATCAGCTCACCTATTTTATTTACTATCTCACCGGGGCGGTTTTCGTTTTGACTCAGGTCGTATACATTTACTTTTTGATCAAGTATCGCGCGAAAAGAGGGGTGCGAGCCACCTACAGCCACGGCGACAATCGTCTGGAATTGGTTTGGACAGCCATACCGACCGCTATCTTTATCGGGCTCTGGGGCTACAGCAACCACATGTGGTGGGACGTCATCCACAAAGAGCCTCCACCGGGTACCATGGAGGTCGCGGTGAATGCCTATCAGTTCGGATTCTCCTTTCAGTACCCGGGGGCCAGCGGAAAGCTAGGCCGATCGGACGTCAAACTGCTCAGTCCCGAGAATGTATTTGGAAACGATCGAACAGATCCTCTCACGAAGGAGGATTTCCAGTCCGGCGTGCTTGAGCTTCCTGTCAATAGGGGGGTTCGGATCCTTCTTACGTCGAGAGACGTCATTCATGGGTTTTATATTCCGCAGTTCCGTATCTACCAGGATGCGGTTCCCGGACGGACGATCGATTGGGTTTGGTTTGTCCCGACAAAAGTCGGAAGCTATGATCTGGCCTGCAGCCAGCTATGCGGTTCAGGGCACTACAATATGAAAGCGCAGATCCAGGTTGTCTCTGAAGAAGAATTCGACAACTGGTATAAACAGAAATTAGCTGCTGCCGGCAATGCCTCCGCAGCCAACGCGCCGGCACAGAGTAAATAGTCATAGGTAATTGTTATGGCAGAAACAATCGTTCACACCGTTCGGGGCGAATTGCATGGGTCGCATGCGCACCATCCTGAGTTGAGCTTCTTCCGGAAATACATTTGGTCGGAAGACCACAAAACGATTGCCCTGCAGTATCTTTTTACGACCATGTTTTTTTTGCTGGTCGGAGGTTTGCTGGCCATGGGTGTTCGCTTTCAGCTGGCGTTCCCGGGTGCTCCGGTTCCATTGATCGGAACGCTGCTGCCGAGCTGGCTGGTGACTTCCGCGGGAGCGATCCAGCCCGGCGGATACAACGGGCTGGTCACAATGCACGCCACAGCGATGGTATTTCTGGTTATTATGCCATTTTTAATCGGTGTGTTCGGCAATTATTTGATTCCCCTCCAGATCGGAGCCCCGGACATGGCTTTCCCATTCTTCAACGCCCTCTCTTACTGGCTCTTCTTTCTGTCCGGCATCGTGTTGCTGTCAAGCTTCTTTGTTCCCGCCGGCTTCCCGGCTAGCGGATGGACCTCTTACGCTCCGTTGTCCGCGCACGCTCAGTACAATGGTACGCAAGCGGGCCAGAGCCTATGGTGTGTTGGGCTCTTCATTAATGGACTTGCTTCAATCGCCGGAGCTACCAATTACATCACCACCGTCATCAATATGCGCGCGCCTGGGATGAAGATGTTTCGGTTGCCGCTGCCGGTCTGGGCGCTTTTCATCACTGCGATTCTTCTTCTGCTGGCAGTTCCGGTGCTCTCGGCGGCTGCAGCGATGCTGTTTTGCGATCTGAATTTCGGAACCAGCTTTTTCTCAGCGAGCAATTATGGGCAGCCACTTCTCTGGCAACACCTGTTCTGGTTTTTCGGCCATCCCGAAGTATATATTATGATTTTGCCGGCGATGGGAATTGCTTCCGAAATCCTGGCCGTCAATTCTCGTAAGCCGATTTTCGGCTATAAAGCGATGGTGTACGCCCTGGTGTCAATCGGTGTCTTAGGTTTTATCGTCTGGGGTCACCACATGTTTGTCAGCGGGATGAACATTCTGCTTTCCGCCACCTTCTCATTTTCGACGATGGTGATTGCCGTTCCATCGGCGATCAAGACATTTAACTGGATGGGCACCGTCTGGGGCGGCTCTATCCGATACACAACGCCAATGTGTTTCGCTTTGGCCTTTGTCTCGATGTTTGTCATCGGAGGTCTAAGTGGAATTTTTATGGCTGCGACTCCGGTCGACCTTTTCATTCACCACACCTATTTTATCGTTGCCCACATCCACTATGTGTTGTTTGGCGGAAGCCTTTTCGCAGTCTTCGGCGCAATCTACTTCTGGTTCCCCAAGATGTTTGGTCGCATGATGAACGAAACGTGGGGCAAGATTCATTTCGCCCTCGCGTTCATCTTCTTTAACTGCACCTTTTTTCCAATGCACAATCTTGGGCTGAATGGAATGATGCGCCGAATCGCGGACCCTCCTTTGTATGACCACCTTCGAAGCTCACAGCCGATCAATATTTTTGTCAGTGTGAGCGCGTTTTGCCTTGGACTGTCGACGATCCCTTTTCTGATAAACTTCTTCTACAGTATCTTCAAGGGGCCGAAGGCCCCCAAAAATCCATGGGAATCGACCACCCTGGAATGGACGGTTCCGTCGCCTCCGGGGCATGGAAACTTCGAGACGACTCCCACCGTCTACCATGGACCATATGAATACAGCGTTCCCGGAATGGACAAAGACTACTTGCCGCAGAATGAACCCGCACCGGAGAAAGCGAGAATTGCGGTTCATTAATTCATTTCCGGAAAACCGATGTCCCAGTTCGATCTACCGAAGCGGTTCCTGCACTGGTACGCGGTTTTTGTGGCTGCCAGCGTGCTGGTGTTAATCTGCAGTGGTGGACTGGTCACAAGTCAGGATGCTGGAATGGCGGTCCCGGATTGGCCCAATAGCTTTGGGTACAACATGTTTCTATTCCCGATTTCTCGTTGGGTCGGTGGAGTATTCTTCGAACACACGCATCGGCTTATTGCGAGCGGAGTTGGGCTGCTGACAGTCGTCCTCTGCGTCCTGACGCTGATCGTCGAAAACCGGGTCTGGGTAAAGTGGCTCGCGGGCATTGCCGTGCTGGCAGTGATTATCCAAGGAATTCTCGGCGGCTTACGCGTGACCGAACACAACGCGATTTTGGGGCTTTTCCACGGCTGCCTGGCGCAAGGTTTTTTTTGCCTGGTGGCGACCATTGCCCTTGTTACTTCCCGGTTCTGGCGCCAGATCGACCCGGCAGCAAACCAGCGCGAGATTCACACTCTGCGATTCTGGACGTTCACGGTTACCGCAATGTTGTTTGTGCAATTGCTATTGGGTGCCTCCATGCGGCACACCCACACGGGGTTGGCGATTCCCGATTTCCCGACAGTCTACGGTGGATTCTTCCCGCCGATTGATGCGGCATCGGTTGCCCGAATCAACGCGGCGCGAGCAGCAACTCAAGCCGCGCCGCCTGTCACTGCGGGTCTTATTTCGTTGCAGTACGTTCATCGCTTGTGGGCCGTCTTGATCGTTGTCTGCCTCGTCTCGGTCGCAACCAGTATTCTCCGAAGCCGAGAAATTCCTGGTCCGGCGCGATTGGCCGCGGGCGTCTGGGTGGCGCTCGTTGTTGTGCAGTTCCTCCTTGGAGCTTGGACGATCTGGAGTAACAAAGCTGCCGATATCGCAACTTCACATGTCTTTGTTGGGGCACTGACTTTCATGATCGGAGTGCTTCTCAGCATTGTTCTGTCTGCAATGCTGTTTCCGGCGCAGCGCGGAAACGTTGCCGTAACTTTGCGCAAGGAGGGTGCCAGGGCATGAGCGCCTTTGTGGAAAAACCCCGGCTAAACCCATTGCCCGGGGGCCCGGTCTCGTATACCCGACGCTGGGTAGCAGATGTTTCCGAATTGTGCAAAGTCAGGATCACCTTGATGGTTCTGGTCACTACGCTAGTCGGTTTCCTCTTCGGATGGCACGGACCTGTAGAGCTCCTCTATCTTTTTCATACTTTGGGAGGCACTGCCCTTGCGGCTTCGGGAGCCGCGGCTCTCAATCAGGTTTTTGAAGTCGAACTCGACGCACGGATGCGGAGGACCCGGAACCGACCGCTGCCGCGCCGCCGCATGACTCTGGATGAAGGGTTAATCATTGGGATAATCTGTGGCGCTGGCGGAATTCTCTGGCTGAGTATTGCAACAAACATTTACGCGGGTCTGCTAAGCGCGGTCACGATTGGTGTCTATGTGTTTGTCTATACTCCCCTAAAACGGGTGACGACGTTGAACACGATCGTAGGAGCGATCCCGGGCGCTCTCCCGCCCGTCATCGGGTGGACGGCTGCGCGCGGTGAGCCCAGTTTCGAAAGCTGGATTCTTTTCGCAATCCTTTTTTTATGGCAAATGCCACATTTTCTCTCAATTTCGTGGCTGTACCGCTCCGATTACAAGCAGGCGGGTTTCGTGATGCTTGCCAGTTTCGACCCGGAATGTCGAGTGACCGGGCGCCAGAGCCTGCTGTACACGATGGGGTTGCTGGCGGTTAGTTTCTTGCCGGCTATGCTGAATCTGACGAGCTTTTGGTATCTGCCCGTCGCCGCGGCGATGGGTTTCTACTTCCTCTGGATGTCATTCCGGTTTGCCATGGTAGGAACCGATCAAGCTGCGAGGCGTTTGTTTGTTGCATCGATTGTGTATTTGCCAGTGACACTTGGAGCGCTCGCGTTAGCCCGATTGTGATGGGGAAGGATCTTAAAAGGAAAAATCGCCGCCTGCTCATCGCTCTTATTGTGTTCGCCATCGGATTCACCATCCTGATCATTCTGTGGAAATTATCGATTTATCAGAAGATTTAACCATGCAAGCTTCAGTCACCACGATCGACGAACTACCCGCGCATCCGGGGGGACCGAACATTATCCGGTTCGGGATGTTCACTTTTCTCGCTTCGGAGGCGATGCTGTTTGCTGGGCTGATCTGCGGTTACATGGTGCTTAGAGGAGGTGCTGGTGCCGGTTGGCAGATGCCTGAGGCGTTGAAAAACGCGGAGACGATGATAAAAACAATCATCGCGACGCTCTGCCTCATTTCGAGCAGCTTCACTCTGCATTTCGCAGAGGGAAGGTTGATCAGGCACACCAAAGGTGGGATAGGTCTTCTACTACTGACAATCCTTTTAGGAGCGATATTCCTGACCAACCAGGCCCTAGAGTGGAGCAATCTTCATAACGAAGGATTTTGGTTCAACACGGCTGGAATCATGGGTTCGAGCTTTTTTGTTCTGACCGGCTTTCATGGCCTCCACGTTTTTATCGGTGTCCTGCTGCTGGTTACATCTCTGTTAAAAGCGCTTGGCGGCAAGTTCACTCCCCAACGCCACGGATTTCTGGAGTGCACGGGTTTGTACTGGCACTTCGTGGATATCGTCTGGGTCTTCCTTTTCACGATTCTGTACATCCTATAGCCGCAAAGGCCTTACGAAGCGCTAGCGAGATTGCAAGACGAGGATGCCAACCGCATGTGATACCTTCACGCCCCCAGACTAGCAATTCATCCCGGCGTCCGTTTCTGGGCCACAGGGAATGTCTCTTGCGTCGCGGCCGAAGATCAATAAGAGTTAAGCCATGCTCCGGTGTTTGTCCCTGCTCAGTGCGTTGCTTACCAGTGCTCTCCCGTCACTGATGGCCTGTGAGGGATGCAAGGAACCGTCCACTGTTGCTGGTGATTCCGGGGTTGTCGGGATCAGCGCGAGTTTTTCCTGGAGCGTTATTTTCATGATTGGAATGCTGGGGTTTTTGTTAGGGGGAATGATCTTCATGATGGTCCGTTCCTGCAGACAACTGGCAGACCAGCAGCAACAAGTATCCGAAGCGTCCCGCTTTGCTTCGACGATCGAACCCTCCTCCAGTAGTTTGCCCCCATCCGTTCCGCCTGAAACTGCTGGTACAGCCGTCACGGCAATCGTGTAGGCCATCTCACTGAAAAACAGCGCTAGCAGAGCACCTTGTTGAAAACGGAAACGAATTCCGAGATGCTAAAAGGTTTCGCCAGAAACGCCCTGAATCCAAGTTGTTCGGCGTTTTTGAAGAGATCGCTGTCCGCGTAACCGCTGCAAAGGATCACTCGGGCATCCGGGTCCGCTTCCAAAATGAGTTTCAATGCCTCTAAGCCGCTCACCCCGTTCGGGATTGTCGCATCGAGTAGGACCGCGGCAAACGGATTGCCCGCTGCTTTCGCACGAATGTATTTGTCGAAGCCCTGGACTCCGTCTTGCGCCCCTGCGTATTCGTAACCGAGGGAATTTAGCATTGAGCCTACCACGCTTAAAATCATCTCTTCGTCGTCGATGACAAGGATACGACCGGTGGATTTTACGCTGGGAGGTGGCAACGATGCGAGTGTCGCGTCGGGTCGGTGCGCCGCAGCCGGCAGCATCAGTGAAACGATCGTCCCGCGGCCAACGAGCGAATCAATCGCGATATGACCGCCATGCTGTTGCATAATCGACTTGACAGTAGCCAAACCTAGGCCGCTTCCGCCTGGCTTTGTCGTAAAACAAGCATCAAATATCCTGTCTCGAATGTTATCGGGAATTCCGCTACCCCTGTCTTCAATCTCGATTTTCACGTACCGCCCGGCTGGAAGCCGTGACGGGAGCGGAATGTCTTCATCCACATTCTTCGCCCGCACCAACAGCTTTCCCCTTTGTGGAGTCGCTTCACAGGCATTTATCACCACGTTCTCGATTACTTGGGTAAGCTGAACTGGGTCGCCAATGACTGGATTCAAATCCCGCTGGAAGGCAAACTCGGCTTTGAGCTTCGATCCACTGAGCGCAAGAAGGACAGCGTGGGTAAGAATCTCGGCAACATCGAGAGACTGTTTGATCGGGGCTCCGCCTCTTGAGAAAGTGAGCAGGCGTCTAGACAAGTTGGTGGCCCGCTTGGCGCCCTGGCTCGCGTCTTCGAGGTACTTCCGCAGGCGCCCTTCCAGAGCAGCCGCGGAGGTCGCCAAGTCTAGATTCGTTATAATCACCTGGAGGATATTGTTCAGGTCGTGAGCAATACCGCCAGCTAGCGTGCCAATGAGCTCGAGCCGTTGCGTGTGGAATTGAGCTTCCATTTGCCGCTTTTCGGTCAGGTCAGTGTCAATCACGAGGACCGAGCTCGGATTTCCTGCGCTATCCCGCAAGAGTGTCCACCGACTTGCCACAACCACTTCTCGTCCGTCCCTGGCCAGTTTACGCACCTCTCCTGACCAGCTTCCTTCTTGCAGCAGGATTTTTTTTGCCGCTTCAAATGAATTGCGATCTTCGTAGCCTAGTTTCCCGAAGCCGCCGCCAATTACCTCTTCGGCGGTCCAGTCATAGAGGCGTTCAGCACCCTTGTTCCAATATCGAACCTTTTCATCCAACCCGAGGACAAAGATGGCATCATGGGCCAGTTCAAGAAGGTTCGCTTGCTCCTCAATTTTCTTTTCCGCCCGTTTGCGCTCCGTGACGTCGATCACCACCGCACGACATTCCTCGCTGTTGTCGCAAACCCTTGCCTCGATGCGAGCATAAAATGAGGGTTTTCCCTCCCTGAGAAGCATGAGTTCGCAGGCTTCTCTTGATTTACTCGGAAACACCTTAGTCAGGAAGGCTCGGAATGCGGCTTGAAAATTCTGGGAAACGAAAAGACCGAAGCGACGGTTCACCAGCCGCGATCGATCTACTCCGAGCAGCCCCGAGCCGGTCAGATTTGCGCGGCGGATTGTTCCTTCGCGATCCAAGGTAAAATATCCTGCCGGCGCAAACTCATAGAGATCGGTATAGAGATCCAGCGCTGCCTCAGTCTCTGCTCGGGCCTGTTCGAGGTGCTCGTTCTGCATCTCCAGTTCAATCTGGTGAATCTGAAGCTCTTGGACGAGGCGCTGCGTGTCCTGCCCCGTCTTCTCAGCTTCGGTTTGCGAATGCTGACCCTTCTGGTTCTCGCTTAGCCGCGCTTCCGCTCGGCGCCGCAGTTCGGAGATGTCTGCTGGATTGGCGGAGGTTATCTTCATAGCATAGCTCCTTCGATTCTTCACGTCGGCTCTAATCCCAACTCCTTTCCGAGCGATCTGTGCTGCTCCGGTACAACTTCTTTGCCGATTTGAGTGCACAATCCGACCTGCGCTTTCCATAGTTCCGCTTCCAGCGTCTTGGAAACGGTGATATCAACGAAAGTGATGACCACGCCGTCAATCATGTTGTCGAGCGTGCGATAGGGCATGATGCGCATGACGAACCAGTGCCCGTCGCGAGTGGTCACCTGTTGCTCGCGAGAGATCAACGTCCGCAGCACCTCCCGCGCATTGTCCACCAGTTCCAAGTTGAGCAAGTCGGAGGTGATGTCCGTGATCGGCCGACCCACATCGCCCGGCATCAGCCTGAAGATTCTGCTCGAACCCGTCGTGAAGAGCCGCACGTTGAGCGCACGGTCGAGGAACAAAGTGGAGGTATCAGTGCTGTCGAGCAGGTTCTTCATGTCGTTGTTCAGTCGTGACAGGTCGTTTAATTTGTTATTCAACTCGTGATTGAGCATCTGCAGTTCCTCGTTCGTCGACTGCAATTCCTCGTTCATCGACTGCAATTCCTCGCTCGCGCATCTGGCTTCCTCCTGAGAAATCTGCATCTGGTCGTGGGTGATCCTCGCCTCTTGCCGGGCTTGCTCGAGTTCACGCTCCATCCGAATCAGTGCTCCGGCTGAGAACCGCTCGGATGTGCCCGACTCTTTCCCTTCGGGCTGCACTGCGACCTCCGTAAAGACGATCATCACCAATCCACGCAGCACCTTCGGCTCCGCAATGGCTTGGACGGTGAGATCCACGCCTTGGACGTCACCGTTTGTTCTTACTGCAATATTCTTGCGCGTGACCGGGTCTTTTTGCTGGAGTGCTTTCTGAAAGATCCCATTCAGTTCGTAGCGCAGGCCCTCCCGAGCCATGGCGAAGATGTTCCAGTTAACTTTGCCCGCTGCCGGTTCCAGATACCTGCCCGTACGGCCGCTGATGTAAAGAATGTCACCCTTGTCGTTGACCAGAACCGCCGCCGGAGAATATTTCTGCAGTAGGAATTGGTCCGCCACGGCCTGGAGACTGGCTGCTGGCTTCGGTGGTTTCGGTCGCTGCAGCGTATGTGCCATCCGGACGAACGCCGGAGTAAGCTTGATCGGTTTCGTTCGCGAGTGCGATTCTATCCGCCGGTAAAGCCGTGCTTTGTCGTCCAGCATCAAAAAAAGATTTGTAAACTCCGCAACGGTTTCCGATCTCCCCAGCAAAAGAACGCCGCCGGGATTCAGACAATAGTGGAAAAGGGGCAGCATTCTTTTCTGCAATTCCGGCGACAGATAGATCAGCAGGTTGCGGCAGCTCACGAGGTCCATCTTGGTGAAAGGTGGATCCATAATGAGATTCTGGGGCGCAAAGATCACCATCTCCCGGATGTTCTTTGCGACCTGATAGCCGTGCTCGACTTGGATGAAGAACCTATCCAGACGTTCTGGTGAAACGTCTGCAGCAATGTTTGGCGGGTAAACGGCCGCACGAGCCTTTTCAATCGCGTCTCCGTCAAGATCGGTAGCGAAGATTTGGACGGAAAGGTTTCGCACGGGGTTGAGTTGCTCCAGCGCTTCCCTGACGATGATAGCCAGGGAGTAGGCCTCTTCCCCTGTAGCGCAGCCAATCACCCAAGCCCGGAGCGGCTGGCCGGGTGAGCGGCCCTTCAGGATGCCTGGGATGATATCGGTTTTCAGTTTCTCCCACGCTGCAGGGTCGCGGAAGAAACCTGTCACTCCGATCAAAAGCTCTTTGAACAACAATCCCACTTCCTGAGGATTCTCCTGCAAGAATCGAACATAGGTCGCGATTTTATCGATCTGATGAATGTTCATGCGCCTCTCAATCCGGCGGTACAGGGCGACGTGCCTGTAGAGGGAGAAATCATGACTGGTCTGATGGCGCAGCAGGATCAGGATCTTTTCGAGGCCGCCACGTGCCTTATCCGCCTGGGCCAGTCCCGATTTTGGCATGAGCGGCGCGTGCCGCAGATAGGTCATGATTTTGCCCGGCAATAATTCCACGGGAGCGACAAAGTCGGCTAGCCCGGCGGCCACTGCGCTTTTGGGCATGCCATCGCATCTGGCCGAAGCTGGGTCCTGCACGAATGTCCCTCCCCCTTTTTCCTTGATAGCGCGGAGGCCGATGGTTCCATCAAAGCCCATCCCGGACAAGATGACACCTACGCTGCGATCCTGTTGGTCATCCGCCAGGGACCGCAGGAAGAAATCAATCGGCAGATGCAATCCCTGTGGCGCGATCCGATCCAGCAGATGCAAAACTCCATGCAGGATGCACATTTCCTTGTTCGGCGGGATCACATAAATGCAGGAGGGACGAACAATCGTGCGCTCTCGGACCTGCACAACTTTCATGGCGGTAGCCCGTTGGAGCAGTTCCACCATAAAGTCCTTCTGAGTTGGTTCCAGGTGTTGGACAATGACAAAAGCGATGTCGGTCTGCGTGGGAACGTTACGCAAAAACAGATCGAGCGCTTCCAGCCCGCCGGCTGAAGCTCCAATCCCGACGATCGGAAAGGGCCGCCTGGCAATATGCGTTTCGTCCGTTGGTGATGGACGAGTTGTCTTCCAGCGATGCTGCTTTCCTTTTTTCTCCTTTAAGGTAGAAACACCGATTTTATCCACTGGCGGACTTTAGCAAACGACTTTGGGAAAAACAATACATATGAGATATACAATTTTCATGAAATTGACGGTTATTTGCGGTAGCAAGAAAATCGCTGCTTCGGCCACTTTTGCTCCCGATAAGTTGCTCCCTTGGAGAACTTCTCCCAAACTTGCAAGTGCTTCATTCAGTTTCGATCGAGCCCGACCTGCCGACGCGTTTCTTTCGGAGCCTTGATCCGATATGGACTCCATCCTACTTTAAGGCTTTCTTGGCCCTGGAGCCCACGTGTGCAATGAGCGTTTTTGATCTTGTTCCGGTAAGCACGACCCTGAACGGTCTCCGTACTTGCTTCATCGCGGTCGACGGGCTCGCATTCGTCGGGACCGAAAACGAGCATATCAGGTGCATCATCATCACGGCGCTCGT
>JAFAQT010000253.1 GCA_019246215.1 Verrucomicrobiota bacterium | reverse complement strand
ACAATATTTACTGTATAGAATGACCGAATTCGATGTTTTGTCCGCCAAGAAAGGTTGACGAATGTCTCATAACCGACAAAAATGCCCGTTATGCGCGAAAAAATGGATATTTTGCAATGCAACCAAAAGCTAGGTTCCCCATCTCCGGCTTTCCCCGCAACACGCAGAAACGTTCGCACACTTGACCGCAAATTGATTCCCGCAATCGTGGCCTTTGTATCACTTTTTGCCACAAGCTGGTTGACGGCGGGCGACCTTCCATACAGGTGGAACTTTGAGATACGCTCATTGAGAGAGTTTCGCCCGATCGGTGGTTCCGGCAATAACCTGCAAAATCCTGATTTTAATGTCGCCCCCGGAGCTCCCGAGCTGGCGTTAGCCCCGCTTAATTTCGCCCCTGGAACGAATGACGGACTGGCGAACGGCCCGAATGCCAGGACGATCAGCAACCTCATCGCGGGCGGGACAGGTGCGAATGGGCAAAACGGTCAGACGACCGATCCGGTTGCGTCGGCGTGGCTATATGTTTTTGGGCAGTTTGTCGATCATGATCTCGACCTCGAAGAAACGCTGCCCACCTCCGCCCCAATCGATATCGCGGTGCCCTCGGGTGACCCGGTTTTTACTCCAGGCAGAGTCATCGCTATGACTCGTGACACCAGAAGTCCGATCACAAACACCATCATCAATACTGTTGCAGGATACCTCGATCTTTCCCAACTCTATGGCTCGACCACAGCCGTAGCCGCTTCCTTGCGCAACCCAGACGGAACTTTGATAACCTCCGACAATGGCCAAGCTCTCCCAGTGGTCAACGACGCTTTCGTTGCCGGCGATCCACGGGTAATGGAAAATCCGGAGCTAACCGCAGTGACGACTCTGTTTATGCGCGAGCATAACTTCTGGGTGGGAACTCTGAAAAGGCAGCATCCCAATTGGACGGGCGATCAACTCTACGATATGGCTAAGGCCATCACGACAGCGGAATATCAGAACATCATTTACAATGAGTATTTGCCTCTCCTGATCGGGCCTGTGTTGGGATCATACCGTGGTTATGACCCGACGGTTAACGCGCAGGTGACGCAGGAGTTTTCAACCGCCGCATTCCGGATGGGTCATTCCGAGGTATCGGATACCCAAGAAGGCTTAGATGCCAACGGTAACGTGGTTTTCACCGAGCCTTTGGCGCAGGCGTTCTTTAATACTCCCGAAATAGATGAGGCCAACGGTATCGACCCCCTGCTACGCTCACTTGGGGTGGATTTCTCTCAGGCGACCGATGTTTACGTCGTCTCAGCGCTGCGCAATCTTCTGTTTGCGGACCTTGTTGGCGGGGACGTGGACGAAATAGATCTCATCGCAATCGATGTACAGAGAGAGAGAGATGTGGGTTTGGCCACGCTCAACCTGACGAGGCAAGCGCTCGGGTTAAAACGATACGATTCTTTCGCGGAGTTGACCAGTGATCGTGTCCTGCAGAAAGACCTGCAGTCGGTCTACGGCACCGTTGACAATGTCGACTTATTCATAGGTGGGCTGGCGGAGAAGCATGCCGCGGGGGCCCTCGTCGGCCCTACATTCCAAGCGATTATCGCAGACCAGTTTCATGCCTTACGGGCAGGAGATCGTTTCTTCTGGCAAAACCAGGGATTTGACGAGCGAACCGCCTCTATGATTTCAAACACGACGCTCACCGATTTGATGAAGCGAAATACCGCCACACCCAATCTGCAGGAAAATCTGTTCATCGAGTCGGCTCTTCCGACACATGTCCAGCCGCATGCGACGACGCCTGTCGTAATAGATACGCACGGACGTAAGAGGTTACCTTTCACCGCTCACGGAATGTAGAGCCCTGAGTATTGTCTCAGGGCGTATTCCTACTCCGTCAGGCGGGGTGAGCTGCGATCTGTTGAAAAAGCTGCGAGCTTGCGGCTTACCCATGCGATTGATTGTCTTTGGACTTACTCTCAGTTCTTCTTGGGGGAACGGCCATGCAACCCTGTGGCGGGGTCTCGGCCGAGCTCTCGCCAGACGAGGGCATGCAATCGTCTTCTTTGAACGTGACGTGCCCTATTACGCGCAGAACCGCGACCTTATCAACTGGGCTTCCGGGGAGCTGGTCCTGTACGAGAACTGGCCGGTCGTCGAAGAGAAGGCCAGAGTCGAAGTCGAAAGAGCGGATGCGGTGATTATTACTTCGTTTTGCCCCGATGCTCTTGTGGCAAGCGACTTAGTATCGCGTTCGGCGGCGGGGCTGAAGATCTTTTATGATTTAGATACTCCCATTACTCTTACAGAATACCGCAAGACGAGGGCCGTTTCTTACATCCCGACCGATGGCCTTCGCCGGTTCGATCTAGTGTTTAGTTTTACCGGGGGACAGGCTATCGAAGAGCTGAGACGACTCCTTGGCGCCCGAAGAGTGGCGACCTTGTATGGACATGTGGATCCTGAGGTGCATTGTCCATTACAGCCGAGCGAAAACTACCGCGCGAATCTTTCTTACCTTGGGACCTTTGCCAACGATCGGCAACAAAGCCTGGAGCGGCTATTTGTCGAACCCGCTCGGACTTTACCGGAGAAGCGATTTCTGATCGGAGGGGCGTTATACCCTCAAGATTTTCCCTGGGTGTCGAACATTTACTTCGTCCGACATCTGCCACCGGCCGAGCATCCTTCGTTTTTCTCCTCCTCAGATCTCACGTTGAACGTAACCCGCGCCCCGATGGCCGAAATGGGCTTTTGCCCATCTGGAAGACTCTTTGAAGCTTCTGCCTGCGGCACCGCGATCCTTTCAGACTACTGGCGAGGGATAGAAGACTTTTTTAAACCGGGTGAAGAGATTCTGCTGGTCGAGAAAACAACCGACGTCGTCGATGCTTTACGTTTGGAACCCGATGCATTGGCCACCATTGCGTCAGGGGGGCACCATCGGACTCTAAATCAACACACCTCTGAACATCGTGCCCAGGAATTCGAAAATGTACTCGCCCATTTGTGAGGAGTCACACTGATATGTGGGGTATTATTCCAGCCGCTGGCGAAGGGAAGCGAATCCAACCGCTCGCCTTCTCCAAAGAACTGTTGCCGATAGGATGCGACCAATCTGAGGAACGAAAAAAGCCGCGAGCAGTGAGCGACTTCATTGTCGAACGTCTCGTGATTGGAGGAACAAAAAAGATCTGCTTTGTTATCTCTCCGAACAAATGTGATATCCTTCGATACCACGGCTGTGCTCGAGCAGGCACCCTCTTCGTCTATCTGGTACAACCTCATCCGCTGGGGTTGTGTGATGCCGTTTTTCGGCCCATCGAGGTGATACCGGAAGGAGAACAGGTATTAATTGGATTACCGGATACCATCTGGTTTCCTGCCGACGGATTTCGGCGCCTGCCTGATGAGGTCTTATCCTTCCTCCTCTTCCCGGTTGCCGCTCCGGAACATTTCGATGCTGTCGTTCTCGATGCAGAAGGAGCAGTCCGGGCGATCGAGGTCAAACAGAAGAACGCCACGACAAATTGGATCTGGGGCGCCATCAAAATGAGTACGGCTATCTACCGGGACCTTCACCGGCTTTGGATTGAGCGAGAACGCAAGGACGAATTCCTCGGGACCCTGATCAATGCCTGGATAGCCAAAGGC
This sequence comes from Verrucomicrobiota bacterium, assembly GCA_019246215.1. Lineage (GTDB taxonomy): Bacteria > Verrucomicrobiota > Verrucomicrobiia > Chthoniobacterales > JAFAMB01 > JAFAMB01. The sequence goes on along the minus strand of JAFAQT010000253.1, from coordinate 12,153 downwards.
GGTCGTGGATATGGCTTTCGGGAAGGCTCGGATTATCTGGACGTCGGCACGGTCGATGGTTTTCACCTCGCCTTTTCGCAGCTTATGGCTCGCCAATCTGGAGAGACTGTCCCTCAGCAGGAGGAGTGATGTTCCGCTGAGCCTCATGCATCCGTCTCTCAAGATCTTGGAAGAGATATATTCCGCCGGACCTGGTCTCCGACAGATCGCGGTCTTTGCGCCTCATCCTGACGATGAAATCATTGGCGCATTCTCTATCTTGCGGCGTTGCCGTGCAGCCAGTTTTCTCGTCTTTGTGACTGATGGCGCTCCGGCCAAGACGGGTAATGAAAGGGCAACACTTCAGTGCGAGCGACAGGGGGAGTCGGAAAAGATCGCCTTGTTTCTCGGGATTCCACGTGACCATCTTTATCGTATAGGCATCCCAGATCAGGAAACAGTCTTTCAGCTGCCTCGACTGATTGTTAGCGTCTTCCAACTTCTGTGGGAGTTGCGCCCCGATATTGTTATAATTCCGGCGTATGAAGGTGGGCATCCAGATCACGATTCGACCGCTTTCGCCGTCCATCAGGCCGCTGATCGCCTTGGGCAAAGCACACCATTGATTGAGATGTGCCTTTACCATGAGTGTAACAGTCGAATGCAGACCGGCGAATTTCTCTGCCATTCGTCCATCTCGGATTGTTTAACCATTCTTCTTTCGGACGAAGATCGCCGCCTGAAAGAAGAAGCGTTCGCGATCTATCGCTCTCAAGCGGACGTCCTGAAATATTTTTCGACAGAATTGGAACGGTTTCGACCAGCGCCAAACTACGATTTTCAATACCCGCCCCATAGCGGAACGTTGTTTTACGAAAGATTCGATTGGGGTGTCACAGGAACCGAATGGCGCCGGCTTAGCCTGGAGGCTATGAACAAGTCAGATCTGCTGAGCTCATGAATCTTCGCGTATTAAGCATCGCATACCCTTTCTCGACCGTGGGCAGCGATTCTGTCGGCGGCGCCGAGCAGATATTGTATCGCCTCGATGAAGCGCTTGTCCGCTCTGGACACAAATCATTTGTCGTAGCACCTGCGGGATCTCGGGTAGCGGGCGTTCTGATCAGGACGCCTTCGACCAGCTGCGAGATCACGCCTCGGGTTCGGGCAAGAACTCATGCTCAATTGCGAGCGGTCGTGAAAGAGGCAATAAACAAATTTGATCCGAATTTGATCCATATGCACGGTGTCGATTTCTACGAATACCTGCCGCCGGAGAACCGTCCGGTGTTGGTGACTCTGCATCTACCCGTGAGCTTTTATCCGTCCTGGATCTTTCAGCTGTCGCGCGCGCGCACTTATCTTCACGGCGTATCTGATTCGCAAAACCGAACCTGTCCCCAAAATACCAGGATCTTGCCCCCGATCGCAAACGGCGTGCCGTTGCTACTTGAACGGCCGGCACCCAAATCCGATTACGCTGTGTGCTTGAGCCGGATTGCGCCTGAAAAGAACGTTCACACGGCGTTGGCAGCCGCTCGGAAAGCGGGCGTACCTTGTATTTTAGCTGGCAAGGTGTTCCCATACCGCGAGCACGAAGAATATTTCGCTAGCCAAGTGGAACCTCTGTTTGACCAGGCACGGCGCTTCGTCGGCGCTGTCGATGAGCCATCCAAATGGCGGCTATTGCAGGCCGCTCGATGCCTTCTCCAACCGAGCCTGGCCGCGGAAACGAGTTCATTGGTTGCTATGGAAGCACTCGCGTGTGGTACGCCTGTAATTGCGTTTCGGTCCGGCGCCTTACCCGAAATTGTTGAGGATCGAAAGACCGGATTTATCGTTCAATCTGCCGATGAAATGGCGGCGGCTATTTCCAAATTGGACCGCCTCGATGCAGAGGACTGCTTGCAGGCGGCTCGCTCGCGATTCTCGCTCGATCGAATGACACGAGATTATCTGCAATTGTACTACAAACTAGCCAATCCGACCGCTCGCCCCAAGCAGAATCAACTGGTTCTTAGAAGCACAATGGATCGATATTGATACTCGAACAGATGCAGGCCGTTGAACCGTTGACACTCACGGTAGTAGCCAACCGGAAAGATGCATTTTGGTTCGAACCGGAATGGAGCGCATTATGGCGGCAAGCCACTGAGACGACTCCGTTCCAATCTCCGGCCTGGTTGATAGCCTGGCTCAGATGCTTCCAGCCGGTACCGTTCAAAGTTATCTTTTTTCGACGTGGCGAACGACTGGTTGCAGTGCTGCCGTTGGTCGTTAACGGTCCAGAGGGACTATCGCGCCATATCGAAGCAAAGGGGACTCAACCCGGGTTGCGACTTCTCGGCGAAGGCGTCTCTGATTACCTCGATATGCTGTGTCTGCAAGAGGAGCGATCGAGTGTCGGCAAACTGTTTCAGCCTTGGCTCGCCGATCAGCTTGTTCATTGTCAATCGGCGCAGTTCCAGCAGTTGCGGGAAAACGCGGTGTTGAGATCGATGCCAATTCCTTCCTCTCTTCACGAGGAGGTACTACCCGGGGTGCCCTGCCCCGTTGTCCGATTGCGTGAGCCGGGCACTGGAGCCGAGTTGCCTCTGCCGGAGTCGACGAAACGTAATGTTCAAACTAGCCTTAGGGCGATCCAAAAAATTGGCCGTCTCAGTTTAAAAATAGCCGACCGGCTTTCCCTGGATTCCACGATTTCCGTTTTGTTTTCCTTGCACGCCAAGCGGTGGCGGCGCCGAGGCTTGCCCGGGGTGCTTGAGACACCGGAAAAGCAGGCCTTTTATCGAGAAGCTTTTCGCGCTCTGCTGCAGGCGTCCGCACTTGATTTGTTCACCCTTTTTCTTCGAGACGTTCCGATTGCGTCCTTAGCAGCCTTTCGCAAAGACCCGGTTCTCTACTACTATATTGGAGCTTTTGACCCGGATTACGCCAAATTCAGCCCGGGAAACTTGATTATCCTTCAGGTGATGGAATTCGCGCGGACGGCCGGCTGCCACACCTTCGATTTTCTCCGGGGCGGCGAACCGTATAAATACAAATGGGGAGCCGAAGATCAGCCGACCTACATCAGGAAAGTTTGGAGATGATGACGCTGAAGCTCAGTATTCGCCAATTGAACCGTTTTACCATGCGGCACAGTTTTCAATCGGGCTCGTGATGAATCATGAGGCAGCGCTTTCCCAGATTCGGCTGGCACGTTCTCCCGTCAATATTTGGCGCAGGAATTCTTTGGTGTATGGAGCGGGGGAGCCTTGTGGTACTACCTCATTTGCGCGTTCTGGGAATAGCTCAGATAACAGGCGATTCAGCGAGAGTTGATCATCCACGTCGTACCAAGCAGGTAATGTGATCGCAGGCAGATTGATCTCCCTCGATCTTTCGATAGTCTCGACATAAACTTGGTCGGTACTCCATGGGATATTTTCAAAGAGCCTGGCATGCGCGTGCCGCAGGCCTAAGACATAGTACCCTCCATCCGTGCAGGGTCCGATAACCATACGATCCGTTGGCTCTTTAAGAAGAGTTGCTAGGTCTTGTAAGTAATGGAAGGGAAGCGTGGGGCTGTCAGAGTCCAGCAAGCAGACGGCGGAAAACCCAGCCGCAAGCAGATCTTCGGTTGCGCCGGCAAGGCGGGCGCTCAAATTGCCCTCCCTCTGAGCGATCATCTTGAAGCCTTCTGGCAAGAGTTCGGCTAATTCTGTTTCGGAACCGAGCGGAGTATAAATAGCGACGCCGATCATAAAGGGATCCTGGCGGATCAAGGCCTGGATTGCCGCGGTCGTATCTCTTAGGAAGCAACGGCTGATATTTGCCGCTTCTTCTGCTGACAACGCCGGAGAGAGGCGGGTTTTCGAATATCCGGTCCGGGGCGCTTTCATCATAATGCCCATAGCACATTTGTTCGTTACAGTGCGGTTCTGGCCGCCTAATGTCAGTATCTCAAGTTCCACATGTGCGCCTGGTTTAACTCGTCATGACATCCCTGCACGTAACGGAAAATAAAGCACGATTAGCTTCGGGAACGGTGTTTCACGTGGCGGTTGAACGCAAGCGTCAGATCGGAGCGAGCAATCCGACCTAAAGGCGTGCGTTGACCCACAACACGGGTTACTACTTCGTACGATTCCCAACGTGCAAAGCCGAAAATCTGTTCATCCGGTGCGGTGACTGGAAAGGAAACCTTTCGTTTACTTCCGCGATCGGCGTTCTCTTTTGATCAGTTCTGAAAGGTCACTGGTATTTCTTGCTAAAAGCTTGCGTGTTGCTCGACGAGCTGCTTCTGGATCGCGTCGTGAGATAGCGTCGGCAATCTGTTTATGTTCTTTCAGGTAATGGCTCAACGGTTCACCTGTGCGTACTGAGATCTCAAAGCTCGTTCGCAACAAAAGTGAAAACGCCGGGACGGTAGCGATCAGAAGCCGATTGTGACTGGCTTCGAAAATCAGTTCATGGAATAGGAGATCGGCATCGAATGCTTTCGGCATCTCGTTTTGGCGTTTTTCCAGCTGATGGTAAGCTTCGAAAATTCGCAGCGTTTCCATCGCTGAGGCGTGAGTCGCCGCGAGCGCTGCGACGGGAGGTTCAATAATCGCGCGAAGTTCGGACAATTCTTCCAGCAGATTGTCTCTGTTCGCCAATGCCGATAACATCCAGCTGAGCACTTCGGAGTCGAGCAGGTTCCAACAGAATTCCGGCCGAACGATTGTGCCGGCCCTGCGTTCGGTTCGCACAAAGCCTTTGGCCGCCAAAATTTTGATCGCCTCCCGAACAGCGTTGCGGCCGGTCCCAAAGCGATGTGCGATTTCCGGTTCGGTCGGCAAGGAATCATCCGGTTTCCAAACACCGCTGGCGATTCCGCGTCCGAGGGCTGAGACCAATCCTTCAACGACGCTGACGGAACGAGGCGATTTGCGCGGGTTGGTCCTCGCACCGGAGTTTGCAGATTGATCAGAAATCCCCATCGGCTGAATTCCCGCAGAAAAATGCGATGGTTGGCATTCTTCATCCCATGTAAAGCAGAAAATCAGCAAACTGGCGGAACGGATATTCAATCTTAAACAGAATTTCTGAAATCGCCCGCTCGGTCGAGTGCCGCGGCAAACGAAATCCATAGCGTATGGTGAAAGAAGCCCTTGAAAGTATCAACGCCAGAGGTGTCGCGACTTCGACCAGGATAATCCTGCATATGTATTCACAAATGTAATTTGTTCTGCTCAGTTCGAAACGAAAACAGCCGGCAAAATCGATGGGAATTGTCGGCTGCGCGCTGCATCATCTGAACCGAATGCAACGACATCCGAGGTGAAATTCCTTGATCGGTGAGCAAATCTTTTTTATAACCGAACACAAATGCTTCCCCCAATGAAAAGAGCTATCTACTGCCTTGCGGCCTGTTTTTCTTCCACCATCGCGCTGAGCGCTTCAACTGAACTTACCTATTGGGACTTTCTCGGCGGTGGCGATGGGATCCGGATGAAACAGATCGTGTCGGAATTCAACAAGAGCCAAACCGAGATCCACGTCAACCAGTCGACTCTCACTTGGGGCGAGCCGTTCTACACCAAGGTGCATACTGCGGTCGTCGCCGGGCAAACGCCGGATGTGATGACGTATCATTTATCGCATTTTGCGGCTGGAATCATGGAAAAGGACTTGAGGCCCATCAGCACAGAGGAACTCGCGCAAGCCGGTCTCAAGGCGTCCGACTTCCAAAAATCCTTGATCGACCGGTCGCTGGAGCTCAGCAAGACCTATGGAAATACGGACCAGCTTTTCGGGGTTCCGCTCGATTCCCACATGCTTGTTTTGTACTACAATAAGACTGTTCTTCAGAAGGCCGGTGCGCTGGGTTCAGATGGTAAACCGACCGGTCTCGACGGAATAGACGCTTTTACAAAAATGCTGAGTACCGTAAAGGAGAAAACGCATCTTATTCCGGTCTCCGCGAACGTATATTCCGAAGATCCGGCCTCTCTTTGGCGGATGTGGTACACCTTCTTCAAGCAGCAGAATGGCGATTTTCTGAAAAACGGCCAATTGAGCTTCGACGATGTCACAAACCAAGGGACCAAATCGCTGCAGGTCCTCACTGATTGGACAAAACAAGGGCTGATTCCGAAAAATACCGGTTATTCTTCGATGGTAGCCTTGTTTTCAGCCGGTCGTGCTGCCTTCATGATCAACGGTAACTGGGAAGTGCCGACCATGGTCGATCTGAAAAAGGGGGGCAAACTCCCGTTTGAATATGGTGTCGCGCCTTTTCCAAAGCTATTCGAAAATCAGGACACCTGGGCGGATTCTCACCAGTTGGCGATACCGAACGATCAAAAGAAGCCTGCGTCACCCGAGAAAGTCGCGGCGGCTCTTAAATTCATTGCCTACGTGGTCAAACAAGTGACTTGGGCCGGCGGCGGGCACATCCCGGCGTATCTCCCTGTTCAAGAGAGTGAAGAGTACAAGCAGATGGTGCCGAACAACGAATACAGCGCCGAAGGCGCCAAGAATGTTGTTTTTGAGCCGCCTCTCCCGATCTTTGGTGTCGGTGGTCCAACTTTCTCGCCAATCAGCAACTTTCTGGTGCCGGCAGCGAACGGCCAACTCCCGGTTGATCAAGCGATCAAAAAGTTCACCGCGGAACTGGAAGGGTTTGCGAAGCAAGCGCAAAAGTAAAATTACCGAATGCGCAAGGTGCCCGCTTGGATCGGGCGAGAAGCGCGGTTTGCTATGCTGCAACACGAGCGAAACGCCAGGCGATCGCAGCGCAGGCAGGGCTGGGGAACCGCTTGGTTTTTCGTGGTTCCCTTTCTCTTCTTTTACGTTCTATTTCTTGTCTATCCGGCGATTCAGGTCGCCTACTTAAGCTTAACTAACGCCGATATTGCGGGTCAGGGCAATTTTATAGGATTGGCTAACTATGCTGAGTTATTCCATAGCCAGGATTTCTGGGCTTCGGTTTGGCACACTCTTTATTTTATCCTCCTGACGGTTGTCCCAAATACGGCTGTCGGGTTTTTGTTTGCGCTTCTCGTAGTACGTTTACGCCGATTGCGACTACCTGTGCTCGCGGCATTTTTTTTGCCATACGTTTTGCCGGTGAGCGTAGTGACCACGGCGGCCCTCTGGCTCCTAGACGCGAATTTTGGGATCATCAACTATCTTACCGGATCGACCGCAGCATGGTTTGCGGATCCTAACTGGGCGATGCCGGGGGTAGCCATGGTGACTATCTGGTGGACGGTGGGTTTCAATATGCTCCTCTTTATGGCAGGCCTGCAGAACATCTCCAGCGAAATCTATGAGGCTGCAGCATTGGACGGAGCAAGCGCTCTCCAGCGATTTCTATTTATCACCTGCCCATTGGTTTGGCCGGTCACAAGCCTGGTCCTGGTCCTGCAGCTCATCCTCCAATTCAAGATTTTCGATCAAGTGTATCTGCTGACGCTCGGGGGTCCCTATAACTCTACCAGCGTGGTTCTTTTCTATATGTACCGGCTCGCATTTCAGCAGAATCGTGGTGGGTATGCCGCTACGGTAGCGATCGCCTTAGTCGTCGTCATCATTGTAGGCTCAGCGCTGCAATTCCGATTGTTAAACGTTAGGCGCAGATGAAAAACCAGCACTTTTCCGTTCTAGGCGGGCTCTGCACTCTATTGACGATGATTATGGCGCTCGCCTGGGTTTTCCCCGTTTATTGGATTGCCGCCACTTCGCTCAAGAGTGAGACCCAAACCATCGCGGTTCCGCCTAGCTTGTTGCCATGGCCACCAAATTTTGATGCATTTATCTATGTCATACAGAATAGCCCGATCTTTCGATGGTACTTTAATACGATCGTGGTCTCGGTGTCCGTCACCGTCCTTACCATTTTGTTTTCCCTGATGTGCGCCTATGCCCTTTCTCGTATCGAATTCGCCGGAAAAACGGTGATCTATTGGTCGCTGCTTATTGGATTTATGCTCCCCTTCGGCGCGTTGGTTATTCCGTTGTTCATGCTGATGAACAAGCTAAATTTCGTGAATTCCTATCTGGGGCTGATCCTGCCCCAGATCGCAACGCCCTTGGCAGTCATTGTTTTCAAGCAATTCTTTGACGAAGTGCCCAGGGACTTTCGAGATGCGGCGCTGATCGACGGAGCAAGCGAATCCAGGATCCTCTTCAGCATTTATCTCCCCATGAACTGGAGCATTACCTGGGCAATGAGCATCGTTACTTTCATTGGGACATGGAACAACTTTTTGTGGCCGCTAATCATCACTAGCTCGACTACGATGCTAACCATTCCAGTTGGCATGACCCAGGTTCAATCCGCGTACGGAATCGCCTTTGCCAAGACATCGGCAATCGCCGTATTAGCCTCGATTCCAACAGCAGCCGCCTACCTCATTTTCCAAAAGCGAGTGACACAGGGCGTCATGGCGGCGGCAGGGATCAAGTAATCGGGAATATTCGGGACTTTGTAATCTGCAATTTTTCTCGCCTCAAAGGGCGAGTGTTACTCTTTTTCCCGATTCAAACGATTCGACGGCAGCCCAGGCTAGTTGCAGGGCGCGCCGGCCTGCGCGCGCGTGTACGGGTGGTTGATCGCCACGGATGAAGGCATCAAGTATCGCGTCGAGATGTACATCAAAGGTGCGGTGAAATTCTCGGTCAAAATCGTTGAAGTAACCCGCCTGCCAGACCTCGGCAGTCTCGTGGCCGGCGTTCTGAAAACAAAAGCGTTGGACAGTGTCCTCTACGACGAGCCTCCCTTGAGTTCCGTTGATTTCAAGGCGGTGGGCGGAGTGGTAAGCATAAGAGGACTCATACGTGCCCGTCATGCTCCCGAGAGCTCCGCTTGCGAATCGTAGGGCTAAGGCCATGGTGCGATAGCCGTTCCCTGTCCGGTCCGTCATTTCGGCCATCACCGAGGCAATCGGACCGCATAGATGTTCCAGTTGGTCGAAGCCGTGGCACTGTGTTTCGATGAGATTGGCATGGGGATGCGGGCTGAGGTTGGATTCGCCGCCAAACCGCCAGATGGCATGAGTGAGGTCACCTAGCCGACCTTTTTCGATGGCTTCGAGAGCCAGACGGAGCGGTTTCGCATAGCGATGATTGAAATTAATTGCAAAGAAGAGGCCGCGCTTTTCAGCCTCGGTTAGCAATTGGTCCGCCTCTCGGAGCTCAAAAGCTAGCGGCTTTTCGACGAGTAACGGATGACCAGACTTGATCACTTGCATGGTCGCTTCAAAATGTTCCAGGTTTGGCAAGGAAAGGCTTACTAGATCGGGCTTCTCCGCATCCAACATTTGCAATACATCGGTGTAAGCCCGAAGGCCGAATTCGGCGGCTCGCGCCTGCGTTTTTTCCCATGTCCGTCCCGCGACCGCGCAAAGCGACACGTCCGGCCTCTGCGAGAAAACGCGAGCGTGTTGACGGCCCCATTGTCCTGCTCCGACAAGGCAGACCTTGATCTTTCGCGAGGCAGAGCTCATTGTTCGATGACGACCTTACCAGTTTCACCTCCGAAGAAGAATACCTCAAACGCGCGTTGGATTTCATCGATACCCAAACGGTGCGTTATTATTTGATTCAGGTAGGTGCGGTGCTGGCGCAGACGCCGCAAATTGGCCGGAAATTCGTCATAGCGGAAGTACTCACTTCCGACGATGCTCCGTTCCGGAGCAATAACGTCGCGTGAAATCTGGAGCGCGAGGCCTTCACCGTGGCCGACGCAAATCAGCGAGCCGCGTTGAGCCAATGAGTTGACCGCTTCCTGGCGTGCAGCTTGTTTTCCGCTGGTGTCCACCGCCATATCCACGCTCGCCAAACCGCGTGCTTTGATCCCCGCGTTGAGGGAAGTTTGGGCGACATTAATAGATAGGCCGCCAAGCCGTTCTGCAAGCTCGAGACGATACGGTATGACATCGGTGATCAGAATCTTTAGCTGATGACCAAGGATGATTTTGGCCATCGCAAGCACGCCAAGGCCGATCGGACCGGCACCGATAATCAAGAGGGATTCAATGTCCGGTCTCATCAGCTGACAGCGCTCAACAGCGTGTCCGCCTGTACCCATGACATCCAATAGAAGGGTCGCTTCAGTAGCGGAAAACTCATCGGGTACTGGAAAGAAGATGTTCTCGTGGATTAACTCATAGTGGCCGTACCCCCCATCCCGATTGAACCCCATATCCCCGCGCTTTTGCAGGCACTGGTTCGTAAACCCCAGCCGACACGAGCGGCACTCGCCGCAGAAGTCCATTAAGAATACCGCGCCGGTGGTTCCCTCCGGCGTACGAGTACCGTGTCCAGCAGCGACCACGATACCGGTGGCTTCGTGGCCGGGCGTGACCGATGTGCCCTCAAAAAACTGCGGTCGTTCAGAGCCGCAGAGGGCATTGGCGCGGACGCGGAGCAGGAGCTGACCGGTCTGCGGTTCTGGCACTGTTTTCTCTGCAAATTTGATTTCTTTGTTCCCCGGGAAAAAGGGAGTCCTGCAACTTGAGGGTATGGTATTGGTCATTGCAAATGAATCAAGGTTGTCGAGGCCGGTCGGCTTTTCGTCTGCGTCGAGAAGGCCCTGCCTTTTGCAGCGCGGTCTTATTGTATATAAGACTGGTGCACCAAGTCCGAGGCTGGTTTAGCGATGCCGCCGCAGAGTTAACGATTTTAAAAGGCACGAGCGAAGGGCCATATCTAGACTGATCCGGGTCGAGCGAGCAACGTCTGAAATCGCCAATGCTGCATGGCCCCAAGGGGTTGAGCTGAAAACAAGCCCGCAGCTGCGGGCGAACAGTTGAGGTGTCTTTCCACATCTCCTATTAAGCTCCAAGAGTCTACTGTTAGCGACTGATGGGACGAACGATCAACGCATTTCACTAATAAGAAAGCGACAGCAGATTCCACGAGAGCGGGTTGAGGGGGGTATTGATGGTGTCCGGCCGAATGGCAAATTCCCGATGTTCCCTCGGTTGAACAGCGTCAGGTTTAGCTGCTGTGTTCGTAGCGAGAAGATCGGTTCCGGAAATCTCGAAGGCCTGGAGCCTATTGATTTGTGGGAAGCCTCGCAAATCAATGGTCAGGTCCGCTGTACTCGAGGTCTCTCTATTTAGAACGAAAAAAGCTATTTTTCGCTGACTGGAGTCATGAACTACAGACGCGACAATGTGATCGATCGTTGCTGCGGTTTTTGTATCGCATTGCGTCGACTCAATCTTTGTCTGCAGAACGCTGCCACGAGCATGCTGGGAGACCAGTTTGAAAGGATGAAAGATCGTCTGGCGCCAAGCCGCTCCGCCTGGCTCGGTAAAAATAGGGGCGATGACATTGACCAATTGGGCCAGACACGCCGCTTTCACACGATCCGAGTTGTTTAATAGCGTAATTAGAGCTCCTCCAACCATGAGCGCATCCTGCAGATCGTAGACTTCTTCAATTAAGCGTGGCGCGATCGGCCACCCCGGCTTTGCACGATCTTCCACCGAACGTGCTTTGTACCAGACGTTCCATTCGTCGAAGGAGAGCATCATCTTCTTAGCATATCTTTGCTTTGCAGCTACGGCATCGCAGACTGCGACGGCTTCTTTAATGAAGCTGTCCATAATTTCGACATTGGCCAAGAACTCCTGCACATCATTGTAGGGGTTCTCGTAATACATGTGCAGAGAAAGAAAATCTGCGACCTCAAAAGTGTGCTCCATGACCTCGTATTCCCACGCACCGAAGGTTGGCATGAAACGACTGGAAGATCCGCAGGCTGCTACCTGTATTCCGGGATCCACCCACTTCAGAACTTTCGCAGCCTCCTTCGCGGTGCGGCCATATTCGCTGGCGGTCTTTTGGCAGATCTGCCATGGGCCATCCATTTCGTTCCCCAGGCACCAAAACTTCACCCCGTGCGGTTCTTTATACCCATGCGCGGCTCTGAGGTCGCTCAGGAGTGTACCTCCTGGATGGTTGCAATACTCGAGATATTTTCGTGCCTCATCGGGGCCGCGTGTCCCTAGGTTCACCCCTAGCATGGGCTCTGTCTGGACGAGCCTGCACCATTCAATAAATTCGTTTGTTCCAAACGCGTTGGTTTCGGTACTAAGCCAGGCGAGATCGAGCCGCTTAGGTCGAGCCTCGACTGGACCTACACCATCCTCCCAATTGTAACCCGACATGAAGTTGCCTCCAGGATAGCGA
>JAFAQT010000387.1 GCA_019246215.1 Verrucomicrobiota bacterium | reverse complement strand
CAGACCAGTTGTTATGGTCAACCTGCTCGGCGATCTTTGGAAAGGCGGCGTGGAACCTGATTGGCTGCCCATTTTGAAAGACCCTTACGCAAAGCTCCACCTGTACGGGAAACTGGAAGGCCGTCCCAGGCGTAAAATGGGACACTTTTGTGTGCTCCGAGAAACAATCGAGCAGGCACTTGCCGAGGCCTTCCAAATCAAACAGGAATTAATGAATGTGTATGAGCGGTCATCAAGCTGAATCGTGGAAAACAGATCCATGAAGCAAACGACCAAAGGGTGGTTAGCGGCGTTCGAGTCGCATCGAAAGTTGCTAATGTTCAGCTTCGCTTTCGGATCCGTGCTGCGCCCGATGGCGTTCGTGTTTGCGTTTAGTGAAATTTTGCTTTTCGCGGCCTGTCAGCCAAAGGTTGAAGAGACAACAGCGTTTGGCCTGCGAGTCGCAGAACTAAACATCTCGAATGTGCCTCTGAAGGCTGAGATCGCGGACACCCCCCAGGCAGCGGAAAACGGTCTGATGTTCCGCGATTCATTGCCCGAGAATCGAGGAATGCTTTTCATATTTGAACAGCCCAAGAGGGCCTCGTTTTGGATGAGAAATACGAAGATTCCACTCTCGATCGCATACATCGATCCGGCCGGGCAAATCCTCGAAATTAAATCGATGAGCCCGCTGGATGAAACTGTCGTTCCGAGCACCTCTGATGACGTGGCCTATGCGCTCGAAGTTAACCAGGGCTGGTTCGCTCGACACGCGATTCCTTCTGGCGCAAAGGTCAACGGAATCCCACGGAAATAGGATGAAAACAAAGGAAGAAACAATCCAACTCTTGGAGGCTTTGGCAAGACTCTTGGAGTTGAAAGGTGAGAACCCGTTTAAAATCAGGGCATACACCAATGCCGCCCGAGCGCTCGAGACTTTTTCCGGGAACTTTCAGGCAACCGTGGCGCAAGATAAGCTGGGAGAACTGAATGGAATTGGAGACGCGATCACCAAAAAGATTTCCGAATACGTCCAGACCGGCAGTTTGGAGTATTTCGAAAAACTGCAGGCTGAGTTTCCCGGGACGATACTTGAACTCTTTGAAATTACGGGACTGGGCGGCAAGAAAGTCAAAGCTCTCTATGAAAAATTGGGAGTGAAGACAATCGCCGAACTGGAAATTGCGTCAAAAGATGGGCGCATAGCTGAGCTGCCTGGATTTGGGGCGAGGACGGCTGCAAATCTACTTCAAGCGATCGAGCGGCGACGAAAACATTCCGGACGGTTCTTGCTCTCGGAGGCAAAGATCTGGTCCGACGAATTTCTCGGACACTTCGAGGGACACCCAGATGTTTCTCAGATCAGCTCTGGAGGCAGCTTTCGGCGGGGCAGAGAAACAATTGGCGATCTGGATTTTTTGATCGCGACCAGAGACCCCCAGCGAATTATCGAGCATTTCCTTTCCCACGGCGCCATCGATCGGGTACTTGCCCGGGGCGAGACCAAGGCAAGCGTACTCCTGAATCACGGCATTCAGGCCGATTTGCGGGTGGTCGCAAGTCTTGAGTTCCCCTTTGCGCTTTGTTATTTCACGGGCAGCAAAGAACACAACGTAACTCTGCGGGGACGCGCCTTACAAAACGGCTGGACGTTAAACGAGTATCGGCTCGCTCCGGATCCTGGCTCTAAACGGGTTCCTGAACCGATTCCGGAGATTCAGACAGAGGCGGATCTCTATCACGCGCTGAATCTGACTTACATCCCCCCGGAACTGCGTGAAAATTACGGAGAAATTGAGGCTGCGGAACGAGGGGACTTGCCCAAGTTAGTCGAATTGCAGAACCTCCGCGGGACGTTTCACAACCATACCAACGAGAGCGACGGCCAAAATACGGTGCGAGAAATGGCGGACGCCGCGCAGGAGCTCGGTCTGGAATATCTAGGAATAGCCGATCACAGCAAGAGTTCGTTTCAGGCTCATGGTCTGGACGAAGAAAGATTGCTGAAGCAGGTCGAACAGATCCGGGAATTGAACAAAGAGTTCGACGAGGGGTTCCGGATTTTCTGTGGCGTTGAATGCGATATTCTAAAGGATGGAAGCCTCGATTTTGCGGACGAAATTCTTGCCCGGCTCGATTACGTCGTGGCCAGTGTACATGCTTCGTTCACGATACCAGAGAAAGAGATGACAAAGCGCATCATTCGCGCGATGGAAAACCGATACGTAACTATGCTGGGACATCCCAGTGGACGCCTCCTTTTGTCGCGGGAGCCGTACCAGGTGGATCTCGCGGAAATCATTAAAGCAGCCGCCCAAACCGGGACGATCATTGAATTAAATGCCAGCCCAAGGCGATTGGATTTAGATTGGCGATTCTGGAAAGCCGCTCGAGAGCAAGGGGTGCGCTGCGCTATTAATCCGGATGCGCACTCCGTTCGTGGTTTGCAGGATCTCTGGTTTGGAATTCAAACTGCGCGAAAAGGTTGGTTGACGCGCCACGATGTCGTGAACTGCCTCGCGTTGAATGAGGTGAAAATAATCCTCAAACAAAAGATCGACTCGCAATGATGCCTTTAAAAGCGAGGGTACGCCGCCTCATTCCGAGGGCAATTGCACAACAATCTCTGTGTAGCTCTTTCCATCGCTCTCGGCAAAGATTCGGGCCTTCATCCGCGCCAGATCGCCCCTGGCTTTAAAGAGACCCAGACCAAATTGCTCTCGGTGTCGGCGGGTGGTGAAAAAGGGATCAAAAGCTCGTCGCATCACTTCAGGCTTCATGCCGTGGCCATCGTCCCGCAATTTCAGGTCGACCCATCGGGGATGCGATTGCGCAGCGACAACTACAGTCCTTGCGCTCGCTTCACCAGCATTGCGAAGAATCTGCTCGAGAATTTCCTTCAATTTCCGGCGATCTACCTGAACCTTCATCTGCTCGTCATACTTTTTGACAACGAATATCCCGCTAGGACAAATCACCGCCTGGAAGAGTTCGGAAAGAGTGACCAATTCCGGGCAAAGCGGCGTGACCTTACTCATGGAAGCGGCTTCGTTGAGACACCGAGACAAAAGCTCTGCCGCTCGAGCCATTTGTTGCACAGGCTGTAAAACGTCTGCTTTAAGATCCGGCTCGAGAAGCAATAACCCGGAATTGCCGGTGAGAACCGTGATCACATTGTTCAGTTTGTGAATCAGGCCGACAAGCAATGAAGCATAGTAGTCTGCCGTGTAGCTATCAGCCTGGATGTTAGTCGGCGACACCTTCTGTTCCACAAACGAACTCCTGATTTGATGACCTCTCGATAGTAACCCGGTTAACCTACGACATCTTAGATTTAAATCAAAGCACGCCTATGCCTGGTTGTCCCCTTCTCTTCAACCTGACTCCGTAATCCGCGATTTACCTCTTCCTTCAGTTTGGGATTTTAAGTACCAGTGCGGCGCTCCAGAGCCGACGACAGTTCGGCCAGGGGCCTTTTCAAATACCATTCTTCAAAGTGGTTCAGCAGCTCGGAGGCCAAGATCGCTCGGGAAACCTGATTTCTCGTAAACTGCTCGACTGCGGCAGTCGGATATCCGTCAATAACCGGCGCTGATCGCACGTTGAGCCCGATCCCCAAAACTTGAAAATCCCAGGTATTCGACGTTTCTAACAGGAACCCGGCTAGCTTGCCGCCGCCCAGCATCAGGTCATTGGGTGGCCTGATCTGTACCGTTCGCTTAACCCATTTCTCGACTACCTCGGCACAGGCAACAGCCGCTATTTGGACCAGCAACGGCCACTGAGCCGCCGGGATCCGTGCACGAAGGAGAATCGAAAACCACAGGCCGCCGCCCTCGAGTGATATCCACTTCCGCCCATGAGTGCCGCGACCGCCCGTCTGCTTTTCGGCAAAGATCACGAGACCTTCACCAGCACCGGCAACACCGGCTTGCCGGGCACGATCGTTCGTGGAGGACGTTTCACGAAAAACCCAGACTTCTCGGCCGATCGTGTTTGTTTGAACGCCCGCCAAGATCATCGCAGGAACCAATGATTCTGGTTCCTTGACAATCCCGATTACTTCTTCGGTGTGGCGGAAGATAAAGCCGCATTGCCGGAGGTCGGCAAGGTAAACCGGCAGCTCGTCAGATCCGATGCCAGCTTGTTCTAACAATTCCCTCAGTGTAATCACCGTCCCAACAGGCAACAACTGCCGCAGCAGTTTGATTTCTCTCGGATCACACATCCAATAATTCTAAAGAGAAATCGATCGCCCCAGCAGAATGTGTCAGTTGACCCACCGAAACAAAATCGACGCCGGTCTCAGCGATCTGGCGAACGTTCGCCAAAGAGATGCCTCCGCTTGCCTCAAACTTGAGACCAGCCCGTTTGAGGGAAATGCAGGCGCGCAATTGGTTCGGAGTCATATTATCGAGCAGGATCAGGTCGACCCCTGCCAAACTTGCAAAGTAACGCGCCTGATCAAAGCAATCAGCTTCCACTTCAATCAAGATCTTGGGATGCATACGCCGAATCGAAAGAATTGCTTGCGCAAGGTCAGGTTTAGCCAAGAGATGATTATCTTTCACTATCACGCCGTCATGGAGACCCATCCGGTGATTCTGGCCTCCTCCGGCCTTGACCGCTGCTTTTTCCAGCGCCCGAAGACCAGGGGTCGTCTTCCTTGTGTCCAGAATCGTGACTCCTGTGCCGTGCACAGCCTCAACGAACCGGGCGGTCAACGTTGCAACACCCGAAAGATGCTGAATAAAGTTCAGAGCAACGCGCTCGCCGGCGAGAATAGAGCGGACCAGACCGCTCAATTCGATCACCGTTTCTCCGGGTTTCACAGCAGATCCGTCTTGCCGCAAGAAACGAAGGTCGAGCCGTGGATCGAGCTTACGATAGACTTTGCGAACAACGTCTACACCGGCGATCACACAAGCTTCCTTCGCGAAGATACGAGCTTTGCAGGCACGTGTCTCCGGTATGAAAAAGAGGGAGGTGAGGTCCCCGCTGCCGATATCCTCGGCGAGAGCGACGTCGACTGGGTCCGGCAATGAGGTTTCCACTTCTGAGATTTCCACCTTCGCAGTCTAGCATAGACTCCGGTATCAGATTGTTGCAAAAAACCGAAGACAGCAGGTAACCTCAGATTGCACAGCGCGGCGAAGCCGCAGCACGTTTATCGCTGATCACTGCTCATGTCACGTCTGGCTGACAGGAAGAATCATTACAAAAGTGGCGCCTGCGCCAGGCCTGCTCTGGACTGCAATCGAGCCTCCGTGCGCTTGTACCGTGTGTTTGGCGATTGACAAACCGAGCCCCGTACCGCCCGCGTCTCGCGATCTGTCTTTGTGGACACGATAAAAGCGCTCAAAGATATGCGGTTGATCACTCAAAGGGATACCGACGCCGTCGTCGCATATCCTGACGACAACGGTGCCGCCAGCGCTGCTAGCCTCAACGCTGATTTTCGCTCCCGATTTGCCGCTATGCTTTAGAGCATTGTCCAGCAAGTTGTAAAGGACCTGCTCGATTCGGAACGAATCGGCCTCGATCCGGGGCAAATGCTTGGGAAAAGTGGTACTCACCAACGCGCCACTCTCCCGAATCAGCGAATCCAGCTGCTCAAGAACTCGATGAACGCCTTCCGAAAGATCGAACGGCTCGAAATGGAGACTGATTTTCCGGGACTCCAATTTGGATAACGCGAGAAGGTCTTCGATCAGGAGATTCAATCGCTGCGCATGTTTGTGCATGGTCCGCAGAAAGCGGAGATTGGTCTCGCGATCGTCCCCCCCATCGATAAGCGTTTCGAGGTAGCCGGTAATAATCGACAAAGGGGTTCGCAGCTCGTGAGAAACATTCGCCACAAATTCTTTCCGAACCGCCTCTAACGACCGGATCTGGCTGACATCGTGAAATATGACGAGCGCCCGGGCCAGCGACTCCGAATCACGCGAACGAAGACTGACGGAAGTAATTTGGAAATGTTTGAGCTGGAACTGCTCTCCCTCGCTGATCTCGGCTTGTAACTCAGCCGATTGCGGTTCCCCAGTATCGAGTGATTGCCGAATTACCTGGTGCACCAGGTGATTTCGGAAGACTTCCATTACCGTTCGATCGATGGGCGATTTAGGTAACGAGAACATCTGCTGGAGACGTTCATTCACGAGCCGAACATGCATGTTGTTATCCGCGATCAGAACACCTTCGACCATGCTGGCAAGGATTGCTCGAAGACTGAAGTCTTCCTCGGCGATACGCCGGGCGAACTCTCGCTGGCGCCGGGCGATCTCTTTCAGGTCGTCGTGAATTTCCCGTACGATTCGGGGTCCCCGAACTTCATAAGAAAGCGCTCCCTCGATCAGTAGATGCCGTACTTCTCGGCGCAGGAGCAGTACACGACGCCAAAGAGTTATTGCGAACAGACCGAGAACGCCTGACAAAACCAGCAAAACAATCAACCACCCAACTATCACACGGCGTGTTGATGAACGAGAAATCTGTAACCCTCGCCTCGCATCGTGACAATTCGATCCGCCGCAGTACCCAGCTTTTCGCGCAACCGTCTAACATGCGTATCAACCGTGCGAGTATCGATTGCACTCTTATAACCCCAAACGTCCTGCAAAAGAGTCTCTCTGGAGAGAGTTCTGCCCCGATGCTCAACCAGCGCCGCGAGTAATTTAAATTCGGTGGTGGTAAGATCCAACCGCTTGCCGCGGACTGTGATCTCATAATTGCCTTTGTCCACGCAGAACTCATCTACTCTCAGAACAGAGGATTTCCGGACGGCTCGCAGCCGCCGGAGTAAATTCTGTACGCGCAAAACCAACTCGCGTGGACTGAAGGGCTTGGTGATATAATCGTCGACTCCGAGCTCAAGACCCGCAATCCGATCTGAAATCTCGGCCTTCGCGGTGAGTATCAGGATAGGAATATCCGCCGTTGCGTTCGCGTTGCGCAAAGCCTTGCAAACTTCAATACCGGTCATTTGAGGTAGCATGATATCCAGGACAATTGCATCGGGTCGTGATTCGGTCGCAGTCGCCAAGCCAGCCGGACCACTCAAAGCGGTCAGCACATCAAAACCCGCCCGATGAAGATGGTACCGGACCAAGTCCACGACATCGGGTTCATCTTCGACAACCAGTATTGTGTCCACCATTCGGCCCGCAGAGTAGCGAATGCCTCCGACACCATCAAGGATAGTCCAAAAAAATGATCCGGGTTGCGCACGCCAAGGAGTCGAAGTCGAGAGATTCGTGCGCAAACCCGAATCGCCTTAACCGAAGAATTTAGACAGGCTGCCCTTGCCGGTGTTCAAAAGTTTCTCTCTTTCTCTGGAATTTTGTTCAGCACAAAAACCCTCTTGAGGTTTGTCGGCGGTAGATCTCCAGCTTAATCAGGAAATCTTTCGTATCGTGCGACTTAAAAAGTGGGGAGAAACACGATATCTGCTCGTTTCCAGTTTGTGGCCGATTCGGCTAGCCGGCAAGAATCACTCGATTTCCGAAGCGAGGAGCTGATTGGCGTTAAGAGTCCTGAACAAAAGACTCAGGGCGGCCCTAAAACGCCCCTTTTCAAGTCAAACAGACGAGCAAATAGGCCTTTTCCGTTTGCCAGATGATCGGAATCACGTAATTACGACACTCCTTCGGAAATCGGAAACGAACCTCGCCGCCAGTAGAAACAACCGGAACTGAAATCAAAAAGTCTCTGCCGAACTCCTCGCGCGCGTTCCCGCTGAGTGTATTGGCTATTTCGCCTACGAGGTCACAAATCAACTCACCGTTAATAGGAGCTTCGTTGAGGAATCGCAAAATATTCTCCAGCATCACACCATTGGCAGTAAAGCAGACCGCGCCCCGGGTCTTACCGGAAATGCCAATGATCCCGGTATACTCGAGGAAAGGCTTTTCGTCCTCCTTGATAAAAGGGGGCTCGATAACGACCTTGAGGTCCTTTCGGAGGGATTCAAAATACCGCCGGATACCGCTAATAAAGACCTGGATATCTTGGTCGTTCATGCGCCTTCAGTCCTCGATGAGCAAGTCGAATGCCTCCTTCAGTTCCGATGGATTGATCGGCTTACAAAGAAAGCCGCTGGCTCCCCTCTTGATCGCGTCGATCGCCGTGGCTTTATCCCGCAAAGCAGATATAATCAGCACACGTGCTTCAGGGTTGATCTCAATTATCTTGTCGAGACAGGTCAGGCCGTCCATCCCAGGCATAGTGATATCCAACGTGACCACGTCGTGAAGCTTGGCTCCGTACAACCGGACCGCATCTTCCCCAGTGGCGGCTTGATCTACCTCTGTGATCTCTCCGGATTCCAGATCTCGCTCGATTGCTCTTCGGACTACGCTGGAGTCATCTACAATTAGAAGTTTCATGCCACCGGAATTTCTAAGCGGAACTCACAAAACTGACCTTGTTTGGAGGAGACATGCAGCACGCCACCCATTTTCGCGATCAGATCCCTTACCGCATCCAACCCGACACCGCGCCCTCCATCCGTCGTCGGCCGGTCCATGGTAGTGAAGCCGGTTTCGAACAAAAGGTTATCTAACTGCTGTTGAGTCCAAGCTTCGATGCTATTCACGCTAGCATACCCCAGCTGCACCGCACGACGTCGCAATAACTGATAGTTAATCCCGCGTCCGTCGTCACGCACGACCAAAATGATTTTTCTCGCGTTCTCGTTAAGCCGGTAGGCGTGAATCTGTATTTCACCGATCGGATGTTTTCGTTCCGCTAGCCGCTCAGATGGGGTCTCAATTCCGTGCAGGACCGCGTTTCTGACCAAC
Organism: Verrucomicrobiota bacterium; assembly: GCA_019246215.1. Taxonomy (GTDB): domain Bacteria; phylum Verrucomicrobiota; class Verrucomicrobiia; order Chthoniobacterales; family JAFAMB01; genus JAFAMB01. The sequence goes on along the minus strand of JAFAQT010000387.1, from coordinate 4,144 downwards.
TGCGTTATCATCATCTGAATCGGTTCACGCAAGGGATTCGGCAAACGAGCGAGACCATCCTTCATCTGAACCTCCACTCGAACTTGTTTCCCATTGCGCTGGGCGATCTCTTCAGCGAGCTCAACCAGGGGCGCAAAATCGGTCACGCCTCCTTCTCCGGCATCTTTGCCAAAAACCTTTTGCATCGATAAGAGCCGGGTGATCAAATCGTAGGTCATGCCAATCTGGTCTAGAAGCGAGGCCAAACCAGTCGTGATCGGTAGAAATTGTTCCCCACTGAGCGCTGCATCTCCTCGCACCATGGCAATCTTTTCCTCGAGTCGATTTGCCAGATCTTCAAAATAGGAAAGCCGAAGCATTGCGGCGTTCCCTTTAATCAGATGAATCGATCGAGAGATCTTTTGCAGCAAACGCAAGTATCGCTCGGAGCGATGCGCGCTCGATTCACCCGCGTGACTACCGAATTGCTCTGCCTCCAGAAGGTCGAGCATCACAGTAACCTCGGATTTGGCGTGGTTCAGGAACTCCGCAAGAATGGGTGGATCCAGATGCATTATCCCGAATAACATTTCAATCTGCGATTTAGCCTTGCTCTCGTTCTCCGTGATTTGCCTGGTCAGCGCGATGCGAGAGGTCGAATCCAGAACCGTCACCATGATCTGTGTTGTCTTCCCCCCTTCGACGACCCGATTGAATCTGAATTCCAGAAACTTGCTGGGTTGTGCCCCGTTTGGCCGAAGCTCCTTATACTCGATTTCACCTAAAGGGTTAGTCTGTTGTATCAGCTTTTCCTTGATGCGGGGATTTAGTAGCAGCTCCAGATAGTGTTGTGTCGCCACTAATATTTGATCCGTAACGACCGGCTGAAGCCCTGATTGCGGAGCTGGTCGAAGCAGATCCAGGAAGGAGATCCCATCAATTTTTCGCTGAAAGATGGCTTCGGTGATTTTGGAGTAACCAGGCTGAATGATAAAATCCGGACCCATCAGGAACAGGCACTCATTGACCGTCTCGAGGATCTTATGAACATGCTGGTTCCGCTCTTCGACCTGGTCGATCATGTAGTTAAACCGTTCCGCCAGGAATCCAATCTCATCTTTGCTCGAGATCGGCGCCCTTGCCGAAAGATCGCCGGACCCGATTCTCTCCGCAGTATTGACCAATTGCACAATCGGCCTGGAGAGCAGGTGCCCAAATGTTAGGGCGGCCAGAATGGCGACGATTAAAATCACAAAACCGCCGAACGCTATTAAACGGGTAAGGTGAACCGCGGGCGCGAACGCTTCATCGGCGCTGATGGTGATAACTAGTCCCCAGTCCAGGCCCGCGGTTCCAAGCGGTTCGTAGACTCCAAGCGATTCGCGGCCAATATCGTCAAAAAATGTTACTTCGCCGTCATTCGATAAGACCTGGTCCGAATAGATGTTTTCGACCGCCTTGTTATGCAATGGGCCGCCAAGAACCATGGTGAGCGGTCCGGGGGCACCATCCGGCTCAAAGGATATCGACTTCATTTTAGGCGGCATTTCCTTTACAAAACGGGATTCTGTGCGCAGCCTCATGTCCGGTCCTACGATGTAGGCCTCTCCGGTTTCCCCTAGTCCTACTGCAGCCCAGCGGCCTTGAAATGTAACCAGATCAGTGAACGTGCTACTGGCAATCTTGTGAACGACAACCCCCAGCCGACCACCTAATCGATTGTTAATTGGACAACTCAAGAACAGCATCGGTGATCCGTACGCACCCGGATAACGCTTCAAATCAGTGATCACGACGTCATCTTCGGAAGTACGGTCCCCGGAAAGAGTGGTTCCGTACCATGCGCCCATAAATACCTTCTTCAACTCGGAACGTGCCCGCCAGCCTTTGAAAACGTTTGTTCCGAAGTCCCAGCTCTTTTCATAGGTATAAACAACATTGCCCAAATCATCGATTAACATCAGATCGAAGTAGCTGTTACGCCGGACTACAGTCTCAAACAACCCATGATACCGGTCCATCGCCCGAGCAAACATCGTTTTGGAAAACGCATTCCGAAAGTCCGGCGGAAGACTCTCGTTTTTCGAAATGTCCAACACCGAATTTTTCTGAAACTTAAATCCTGGATTGGCGGGATTTTTCAGGATGTAGACGAATTGCAAAATCGCGGCAGCCGGGCCGAGGTCACTGAATTCATCGAAGTCGGCGACCGGTTCACCTAGACTCCGTAAATCCTGCATCGGACCGTGCTGATAAGCACTACGAAGACTTTGGCGAACCCCGCTCAGGAACGTGGGATCCACTTTGAAACCCGATGCATCGAGGTCCTCAACTAAGTGCTCGTACCCGGATGACAATTCGGTGACAGCGTAGCGAACCGTCTGCAATTCAGCTTGAGCAGTCACATCTCGGCGCTGCTCGGCAAATAACGCGTTGATGGCTTGGGAGAGAGAGGTTCTTAGCGATTGAAAGCCGTCCAATCTCGCTTTTCGAAGTGCGATCGCTGATAAGAAAAAGGCAGTAATGGCAAGCGCCGCCAGGATCAGAAAGCCAATCCCTGTCGTAAAAAGCAGCAGTTTGGATCGAATGGTCAATCCGCGCGAGGCCAATAACTCGTCGCTCTCCTTGCTTGGAGCCTCCGCCTGCATTGCCTTTCCTCGCGCGATCATTTTGCGAAGTCAGCCGGATCTAATTTTTCGATCGGTATGGCTCGACCGTGGTCCACCTTCGTAAGAAAGACCTGGTGCGTTCCCTGTCTCGTTTCGGGAGAAAAATGAATCCCAAACGTCCCGAATTTCAACGAAAGGTGCTCTAGCGAACCAACCAAAGAATCTTCGGTCAAATCCTGCCCGGCCCTACGCAACGCGTCGACCAGGACGACGCTGTTCAGATATCCTTCCAGACCCATATAACTGAAATTCGTTGATCCAATAAGGCGCATGTCCGCCTGGTAATCGTGAACAAGGGGCGACGAATCATCATCGGGTGAGGGCACAACCTGGGAAATGATCACTCCGTTCCCATCTTCTGCCAGGTACTTGATCAGCGGTTCAGTGCCGACGATTGAAACATTGCAAAAAACGGTGTTTTTCATCCCTGATTGCTTAGCTCCTCGAATCAAATTCGCGCATGGCTTGTACGTACCAAACAAGATCACCGCATCTGGTTTGGCCTTTGCGATATGATAAAGCGCCTCGGGCGCATTCACAGAATTGCGTACATAGACGCCCTCACCGGCTAACATCAAACCGCGGCGTCGAAGCGCTTCGACAACCGCAACCCTGCCCGCGTCGCCGAAGCTGTCGTCCTGGCGAAAGAGGGCAATTTTTTTGCAACCAATGTCCGCAACAAGGTGAGCGACCAGGGTCTCCGCCTCTTCTCCGTAACTTGCGCGGGTGTTGAAAATCAAGTGCTGAATCGGTTGTCTTAAGATCGATGCACCGGAAATTGGGCCTACCAGAACAATATTGGCTTCATTTAACATTGGAAGGATCGCTCGGCATGTGGGCGTTCCAAGAAAGTCCAGCAGCGCAAAAACCTTATCTTCATCGACCAGGTGCTCGGTGTTGCTTACTGTCTCTACCGGTTCATAATGATCGTCGTAATGCACCAAAACCAGCCGGCGCCCGGCAACACCGCCTTCCCTATTGACCCTTGTAAAGTAAGCCTCACATCCTCGCCGTATTTCGATTCCCAACAAGCCGACGCGCCCTGTTTGTGCGCTCGACATTCCGATCTTGATTTCACCGCCTGAAATCGGATGATCACGAGACAAAAACTGCGCGGTTACTCGCTCGCCTGAAGCTAGCAGGATTACCAGAACTCCGATCAGTAGGAGGACCGCAGATCCAAAAAATTTGCGTGGTCCGTCCACATTTCACTTCCGCCCGGCCGGCCAGAAGGCGGCAACTCTGGAATTTGCTCTCTATTCAATCGATCAGGGATCATAGTTGATCGGCACGTGATTGCAATGATTCTCAACGGATTGAATGGAACACAGCAAGGTCGAATTGCGAGGTAGGGTTTACATTGAAAATCTGCTTGGCTGAACCAGAACTTGCGCTACTTTCTTTTTTCCCGGCTCCGCATGGTGGTCGTAGCTCAACGGTAGAGCCCCGGATTGTGGTTCCGGACGTTGCGGGTTCAAATCCCGTCGGCCACCCCA
>JAFAQT010000249.1 GCA_019246215.1 Verrucomicrobiota bacterium | reverse complement strand
TTCATTTGCCGCCCCTCAGAGAACGGGTTGAGGACATCCCGTTTCTGGCCGGGGAATTTATGGCGGAATTCAGGCAGCGTTACCGCAAGCAGATCGACGGGTTGCATCCAGAGGCGATCACCGCCCTTAAGACGTATGGCTGGCCGGGGAACGTGCGCGAGTTGCGCCATGTGATGGAGCGTGCTGTTTTGCTGACGCGTTCCGATATGATCCAGACATCGGACCTCGGTATTCGCAGGACCCCTGCCAAAACGCCGCTGCTTGAAGAGATGAATCTTGAAGCGGCTGAACTATTCCTTATTAACCGTGCGCTTTCTCGGCACAACGGTAATGCGCTGCTCGCTGCCAAAGATCTGGGGCTCAGCCGAAGCGCCTTTTACCGCCGCTTGCAGAAATTTGGCCTTAGCGCGCAGTAGGGAACGTCTCGGCAGCGTTTCGGCGGGTGGCTTAGCGCAATTCTGTTCGCCTAAGGGAAACACGCCCGATCAGGGTCGGGGTGACCAAGGGTCAATTGTAGTATAGGCTTCCAGCTGTGCCAAGAGATCACTGCGCAGGGCCTTGTCCAATGGAAACGACGTTGGAGTGCCTGAGAGCCGTTACTCAGTGCGGGGCACACGCTGGAACCTTATACGACATTGGCGCCTGCTTCTTACCGGCACCATTTGGTCCTTAAGTAACAGTATTGGGCTTAGCGCCTCTCCGGCACGCAGACGGGACGCCGACGCGCCCGATACGCTCCTCCAAAAGCACTAGTCGCAGGCAGACTCTTATGCTTTGGTGATTGTTTACCGTCTTTCAACCGATGGCAGCTGAGACAATTCGCATAGTTGGCGCCCGCCAACACAATCTGAAGAACGTCACTGTCGAGTTTCCTCGGGAGCAACTGGTCGTTTTTACCGGGATGAGTGGATCTGGCAAGTCTTCACTCGCATTCGACACTCTCTATGCGGAAGGTCAGCGCCGATACGTGGAAAGCCTGTCGGCTTACGCGCGGCAGTTTCTTGATCAGATGGAGAAGCCGGAGGTCGACTTCATCGAAGGGCTTTCCCCGGCTATCGCCATCGAACAACGAAGCTCTGTCGCTAATCCTCGTTCAACCATCGCGACCACGACAGAGATTTACGACTACCTCCGCGTCTTGTTTTCCGTCATTGGGCAGCCTCATGATCCGGCAACCGGAGAAAAGATTTTCAAGCAAACACCACAACAAATTGTGGACCAAATCCTGGCTTATCCGGAAGAGACACGCATTTTGCTTATTGCTCCGATCATCCGCCACGAACAGGGAGAATTCCGGGACGTGCTGGAAAAAATCAAGCGGGAAGGCTTTGTGCGCGTCCGGATCGATGGCGAAGTCCTGGAACTAGCTCGATCCGAGCCGATCCGTCTCGCTAAGACGCAGCATCACACCATCGAAATTGTCGTTGACCGGCTAGTAATCCGAGAGGGTGTTCGTAGCCGGCTGGCAGAGTCGGTCGACACCGGACTTTTGTGGGGGAAAAACAGAATCTTAGTCAGCCAGCAGCGTTCGGATGACTCCGGCTGGGAGGACGTTCCATACTCCACAAATTTCTGTAATCCGAAGACCGATTTCCTGCTGCCCGAACTGACGCCGAAACATTTCTCGTTCAATAGTCTAGCGGGCGCCTGTCCCGAATGCCAGGGGCTGGGGTCGGAAGGTTTTTTCGATGCTGACCTCGTCATTCCGGATCAGGCCAGATCTCTGGCCGCCGGCGCGATTGGTCCCTGGCGCAAAGCCACTAAAAGGATGCAGGCTTATTACAGCGCGCAACTGAACGGCTTGGCGAATGTTTTCGGGATCAGCCTCGAAACCCCGTACGCCGATCTGCCTGCCGCTTTCAAGGAGGCGCTACTTCACGGCACGGCAAATCGAGTGGTCCGATTCCTTTTTGGCGAAAAGACTGTCGAGAAGCCGTTCGAAGGCGTCCTCGCGCAACTTGAAAATCTTTTTCAACAGACAGAAAGCGAATTTACGAGGACGCGGCTCAAGAGCTTCCAGGCACGCCGACAGTGCAAACTGTGTCGCGGCGCACGGCTGCGACCCGAAATCTTGGCCGTCACGATCCGAGACTTGAATGATAACGAGCTGAATATTCACGAATTCTGTGCTTTGACGATCGAAGAAGCGAACGCCTTTATTGAAAACATTTTCCTCTCCAAACACCAGCGGTCGGTTTCGACGGAAGTGCTGAGAGAAATTCGGAACCGGCTGACTTTTCTCGTGGAAGTTGGACTGGGTTACCTGACCCTAGATCGGGAAAGCGGTACCCTCTCAGGAGGAGAAGCGCAACGGATACGTCTCGGGACGCAGATCGGTTCAGGGCTAGCTGGCGTTCTCTATGTGCTGGACGAACCGAGTATCGGTCTGCACCAACGCGACAACAACCGGCTCCTGACGACTTTGAGACATTTGCGCGACCTCGGGAATACGGTGGTGGTCGTAGAACACGATGAAGAAACGATTCGCGCGGCCGACTTTATCATCGACCTCGGACCGGGCGCGGGCCCGCGAGGGGGTCAGGTCGTCGCAAGTGGCTCCATTCGCGACATCGAAAAGAATCCCGAGTCGCTCACCGGCCAGTATCTTTCCGGTGTCTTGCGGATCCCAGTGCCGCGCGCCAGAGTTTTGCCGAAGGGCCTTCTTTACAATCGCGATCGCATTCCCGAACCGGGTGCAGAGGGTTGGCTCACCATAGTCGGAGCCAAGGAAAATAATTTGCGCGATCTGACGGTCTCGTTCCCACTGGGTTGCCTGGTTTGCGTGACCGGCGTCTCTGGAAGCGGCAAATCCACCCTCGTGGACGACATCCTGAGAAAATCGTTGTTCCGCCACTTTTATCGATCGAAAGAACGTCCAGGGGCGCATCGCTCGATTGAAGGGATTAACCAGGTGGACAAGGCGATCGTCATTGATCAAAGCCCTATCGGCCGAACCCCGCGATCAAACGCTGCCACCTACTCCGGCGCGTTTGGACCGATTCGCGAACTTTTTAGCCAATTACCGGCTTCCCGCGTGCGCGGCTATGATAGCGGTCGTTTCAGCTTCAATCTGAAAGGAGGCCGATGCGAAAATTGCCAGGGAGACGGCATGATCAAGATCGAGATGCATTTCTTGGCGGATGTCTACGTCGAGTGCGAAATCTGCAGAGGGGCGCGCTATAATCGTGAAACCCTAGAGATCACCTACCGCGGCAAAAATGTCTCGGACATCCTGAAAATGTCCGTGGATGAAGCGGCCAGGTTTTTCCGGAATGTGCCGGCGATTTTTGACAAGCTGGAACCGCTGGTGGCGGTTGGCCTGGGTTATCTCACCTTAGGTCAATCCGGCACACAGATCTCCGGAGGCGAGGCGCAGCGCGTCAAACTCGCGGCGGAACTGGCGAAGAAGGCGACGGGAAGAACTGTCTATATCCTGGACGAGCCCACCACCGGGCTGCATTTCGCCGATATTCATAAGCTCCTTGAGGTATTGTTAAAACTGCGGGACCAGGGAAATACATTGATCGTCATCGAGCATAACCTTGAAGTGATAAAATCCGCGGACTGGGTCATCGATCTGGGACCTGAGGGGGGCCGGGACGGAGGTCGAGTGATCGCGCAAGGGACCCCTGAGCAGGTCGTGCTCGTAGACGCCAGTCATACCGGGCTTTATCTCAAGAGAGCCCTGTCGGTCGCATGAGACTACTTCTCGTCATTCTGATTACGCTCTCCGCCTTCACTTGCAAGTCGGCACGTGCGGATTTACTCGATGACGCTATTCAGGCACATCGGGCGGGGATACCGGAAGTGAGCATTACAAAACTCCGGCAATTTCTGGCTAACCCGCAGGCACAGATTCGTACGGAAACTGCGAGAATACTTCTTGCCCGGTGCCTCATTGAGACCCAGAAGATGGAACAAGCAACCCAAGTTCTCGAATCCGCCCACGGACCAGAAGCCATTTTTTTAAAAGCTCAAGAGGCGTTACTCTCGAAGCGCTTCAGAGAAGCTGCAGATTGGTTTGCGCAACTCACCGGGTCCACAAACGAGTTTTCGGTCGAAGCTCGACTAGGTCTTGCGGATACTCAGGCGGCAACCGGCGAACTGGAGTCTGCTCTGAAGACTCTGGGCCCGCTGATGGCAGACGAAAGAACGGCAGATCCCAGAGCGAAGCTTATCGCTGCCGAAATCTGTCTCAGAGAATCCAAAATCTCTCAGGCAGAAAAAGTCATTTTGGGTCTGAAAGCCAGCTCTCGAAAAACTGAGATAGAAAAAATGTGCCTCCAGGGCGAACTCGCTTTGCAGCAAGGCAACCTGTCGGTCGCCACCGATGCCTTCCGCAAGGTTCTTGAAGAGCCGGAGGATCGGACGTTTCGCATTGTGGCAGTGGCACGTCTTGGATTAGCTAAAATCCTCGTTCAAAGACAGGAGTATGAAGAAGCGGAAAACGACCTGGAACAATTGATCTCGGATCAACCGAGAAGCCCGATTCTTAGTGAATTGTTTCAAAATTTATTCGAGATTTATTCCCGGGAGAACAATCCGGAGACTTCGGAGCTCGTACGGTGGGCCGCGGGAGATCCCGAGACATCTGGACCGGATCGTCCAGCGTACGCGCTCTACTACCTGATGCGATTGCAACTGCAGCAGGGTCTGACAGCAGAGGCGGCTGAGAATTGCCGCATACTCGTCGAACGATTTCCACGCCACCCGACAGCTGTCGGCGCCTGCCTGGTCCTGGGGCAGCAGCAAATTGCTGCAGGGCATTTCGAGGAGGCGATCAAGCAGCTCGAAAACGTCCTCGAACGGTTGCCAAACCTTTCGCCCATGGACCGGTTCCAGGTCAATTATCTTTTGGGCGAAGCGAATTACTTGCATGGCAACGTCTCCGCGGCGAAAGACATTTTTCAGAGTCTATCCACACAATTTGCATACGATCTCCAAAATACTCTTTTCAATTGGGCGATTTGCAGTCTGCAGGCCGGCGACGGATTTGCATTTAAAGAGGCATTTCGAAAACTTGAGGACCAAAAGCCGCCTCAAGAGCTAATGGGGGACCTGTTTTTTGACAAAGGTCTGCTTGAGGCAAAATCCGGAAATGGAGCAGCGGATGAAACGCTGCGAAGATTTTTAAAACAATTCCCCGACCACCCACAAACGGCTCAAGCATACCTGATTCAGGCGGAAATTCGCATGACCAGGCAACCTCCCGATCTGAACGGCGCACGCGAAGCACTGAGGGAAGTTGCAGCCAAAGCCGATCCGGAGGTAGACGAAAAAGCGGATCGGATCAGATTTTTCGTCGCCGCGTCTGATCCATCCCAAAACGCGCGTTCGGTGCAGGCACTGGCACAAGATTATCTGCAAAAATATCCGGACTCGCCTGCCAGGCCAGAGGTGCGTCTGAAGCTGGGAGAACTCTATTTCAGGAACAATGATTTTCCGAACGCGCAGACACAGTTCGAACTCGTGAGAGAGGACGCCCCTGACTCGCCCTTGGTGGAGACCGCCCTTTTTCTTGCCGGGGAAGCGGCTCGAAAAAGTCTTAACTCTTCCTCCGTGGATCGCGCCATCTCGCTTTTCGAAGATGTATACAAGCTCGGCGGCCCACTCAGATTTCAGGCGCGCCTTGAGCAGGCAACGGCAATGCGACAAACGAAACACGAAAGAGAGGCAATAGTGTTGCTTGATGATCTGCTGACTCAGAATCCGCCCACAGACATCCGTTACCACGCCCTTGATGGAAAAGGTGAAGGGTTGTTCACCTTGGCAGCCAATGAGCCGAAGATGTATGAGCAGGCGATCAGTACCTTTGATGCGCTCCTCTCGAGCGAAGGACTGCCAACAGCCTGGAAGCAGCAAGGGCTCTATCAGAAAGGGAAGTGCTTCGAAAAATTGGGTAAACCGGATGACGCTTTGTCCAGCTATTATGACGTGCTCGCGGTTGAAGGCAGCGGTGACCAACTCTGGTTTTTCCGAGCCGGTTTCGATGCGGCGCAGATCCTCGAAGATCGACGCTCATGGACTTCTGCCGCAGCCATTTACGAGAAATTAGCCAACACTCGCGGCGCTCGCTCCGAAGAAGCAAAAAATCGGCTGACCCGCCTGCGATTAGAACATTTCTTGTGGCCGGGGTAAGGAGAAACCTGTCAGCGTATCGGCGCCGGCAACGGGCAACGGACACTGAGACCCGCATTAACGACTTCACAACTCTCGATGACTAAGAAGATAAAGCTTTTCATTCCCGGACCCGTGGAAGTATCGGATAAAACATTGGCTGCGATGACTGGGCCAATGATCGGTCACCGCAGTGGCGACTTTAAGGCGCTTTATCGAGCCGTCTACCCGGGACTTCAGCAACTCTTCCAAACTCGGCAACCCGTATTCTTGTCGACCTCATCGGCTTGGGGCATTATGGAGGGAGCCATTCGGAACTTGGTAAAAAAGGGAGTCCTGAATTGTATGTGTGGGGCTTTTTCCGATAAATGGTTCGATGTTTCAAAACGATGCGGTAGACACGCGGTACCTCTGCAGGTCGAATGGGGTAAGCCGATCGATCCAGATGCGGTGGATGCACAGCTTGCGACCGGTAACTTTGACGCAGTTACTCTGATTCATAACGAAACCTCGACGGGCGTAATGAATCCGCTGCAGGAAATCAGCGATGTCCTCCGTAAATACCCGGGAGTCGTCTTTATCGTTGACACAGTTTCGTCGTTCTCGGCGCTCCCGATCCCTATGGACGATCTCGGCATTGATCTCATGCTGACCGGTAGCCAAAAAGCATTGGCGCTGCCTCCGGGACTCTCCCTGTTTGCGGCCTCTCCGACAGCGTTCGAACGCGCCGCGCAATTGCATGATCGCGGATACTATTTTGATCTGTTGGAGTTCAAGAAAAACGCTGAGGATTTCATGACACCGAGCACGCCAACAATTCCCCACATCTATGCACTGCGCTCGAAGCTCGAAGATATTTTCAGCGAAGGCCTTGAAAATCGGTTTCGGCGTCACGTTCTAACCAATCGCCTTGTTCACGAATGGGTGAACGCCAATGGATTCGAGTTCTTCGCGCAGGAAGGCTATCGATCTGTCACTTTGACCTGTATTAAGAACAATCGGGGCATCGATGTAGAGGAGTTCGCAAAACAAATTCGAGAAGAACACGGATTCCAGATTGACCGCGGGTATGGAAAGATTAAGGGGAAGACATTTCGCCTCTCAAACATGGGAGATGAAACCGTCGAGACAATGAACCCTCTTCTGGAAGCGTTGACCGAAACGCTGAAAACATTTTAGTGTAGGGTCTTATGGAAGGCGTACTGCCGGTCGGCGCTTTGGCTGATTTTTCAAGACGCGAGCGACGAGCATACTTACATCCGTACGTGCTTACATCGGCGGAGCAAACGGCTTTTTTGAAGGAGGGTTGCCAAAAATAGATTGTGTCTATCGGCGAATCGGAAATGCACCGGCTCCTGAAGGAGAAAACCCTCCTCTGGGCGTATGACCGTGGGTTCCGTTGTTGCGCCATGGAGGT
>JAFAQT010000129.1 GCA_019246215.1 Verrucomicrobiota bacterium | reverse complement strand
CCGGACAAATCGCAATAACCCCTGTATTTTTAAGAACTTACGCATGCTTTCACCAGCAGCAAAAACAGCCTGATTATCCAAATAGCTGAGCTTATAGGTCGCAATCCGACAATGTTCCTTCGGGCCGCACAGGTGGCTTCAGGTTCTCTCTTCAGAACTCATTTCCCAAGGCGCGGTGACAGCAAACATAATCGTCCGTTCAATTTTCGGCAGAAAGTGCCTTTACAATAAAAGATTTGCAACCAACTTAAACTGCTCGTCATAGTATGGACCAAGTAATCAGAAATCGATTATGAAAAAACTAATCGCCTTAGCCGTTGTCGCCATTGTCTCGCAGGTAGTGTCAGCATTCGCGGGGCAGGCGGTCGTCAGCTCCAAAGAAGTCGCTGCACCACCACCACCACCAGCGCCGACAAGTTACTTTCGCAGTAACGAATTCAGCCTTGGCCTTTTCGGGTCGTACGGCTGGACATATAACAATAACACTCGCGCGATTGGAAATCACGCCTGGGGAGGCGGTATTGATGGTGAATACTTTCCGCTCCAATACGTTGGATTTGCAATCGAGGGTGATTTTTTTAACGAGATCCCGGGAGACTTTTTCGGATCGACAGTGACCGGAAATGTTATTCTTCGCTATCCTCTTGACATCAAATTCCCCGGTTTCCATCTTGCACCATATGTGTTTGGCGGAGTGGGTGGAATTTTTAACGAAAACAATACGTTCACCAGGATCGCTACTTTTGGCAATGCGCACAGGCTGAACCGCAGAAACACTGGCGATGAAGTTCTCGGGGACGGTGGCTTAGGCCTTGAATACCGCTTTACGCCGCACATCGGAGTGTTCTCGGACGTTCGGTACAATCTGGTGAATGGCCCGAAAAATAACTTCCCCTCGACTCGTTTTGGTATGCGCTTTGCCTTTTAATTTGGTTCGTTCAGAATCTTCAGGAATGAACGTTTGAAGGGATGCATTCACAAGAGAGGCCAGAAGTTTCTGGCCTCTTCTGTTTTTCACCTCAAAACCAAACAGCCAATGCTGGAGTCATAATAGTATTTTCCTTCGCCAGGGTTCGTGGAACTGAGCGCGTTATTCAACGAAGCTAGGTTGAATTGCCGATCAACCTCCTGACGCAGTCTGCGGGCACCCTGCGATTGATTATATCCTACCCGAAGCATAAACGCAGTCACCGGTCCGCGATCAACTGATAACTTTGTTCCAAAATATTCCGAGAGCACCTTAAGTTTTGCATCAATCAGTGCTTCGATAATGTTCTTCTGTACGTCCAATCCGAGCGGTCGGAAGACTATGCGTTCTATAATTCGGGCAAATAGTTCCGGACGCAATGCCTGGCTTGCGCCATCCAAAGCCACCCGCTCCATCATCGCGTAGGGAGCATTCTGAATTCTGGCCAGATCGCCACTCCCAAGATTGCTCGTTAGGACAAGGTAAAACTTCGATACAGAAATACGATCTCCCGAATGCGTTGTCAGCTCGCCTTCCTCGAGTAGCGACAAGAAAATGTCGATCAATCGAGGATGTGCCTTTTCAATTTCGTCAAAGAGGAGAGTTCCCCCTTCCGGATTCCGACGGATCGCTACCTCTGTGCGCTGCAGGAATTCATGGAGGCGGGTATCGGAAGAATACTCGTTCATGAAAATCATCTCCAGGGCGGACCGGTCACCAAAAAGATATTCCGTAAAGCACTTTGCGGATTCCGTTTTTCCAACACCGGTCGGACCCAGAAAGAGAAAACTGCATCGGGGACGATTCCCTCCCTCGTTTAATCTCAGCTCAGCCGCTTGAACAGCGCGAGCTATCCGGTTAACGGCTGCCGACTGGCCCAGAATCCGAGCCTCAAGGTAGTTCGGCAATCCTGAAATGTAGAAACGCCACTCCACTTCGGGGTCGATTCCCGACAATCTCGAAGCGGTAAACTCTCCATCTAGTAAACGCATATCGTTCTGGTCGATCGTGCCTGTGCCGCGAGCGGAGCGTGCTCGCTGCAGGTGCCGCAAGGAACGCTTCGCATGGTTTCCTTCTCTACGGATTGGGACTCCGGACAACGACATCGCCCTCCCCTTTTTGGGTGGCCTCCACCTGGGGTCGTTCTGAACTCGTGGTATCACCTTCCAGGTGTTTGACACGTTCGTTCAAAAGAGAAACGACGGTGGTCAACTTCTGTTCTGCTTCTGCGGTATTCTTGGCCATCGTTTCCACGCTGCTGGTGAGCTTTTCCTGGTTCTCCCGAAGATCTTTCATTCCTTCGTTGGCTTCCTGAATTCCGCGACGTGCTTGGAGAATCTCTCGAGAGGTTTCTCCAGGCAGCGGTTCCGGCGCGTACTCTGGTTTACGCAAACCGACGATCGGCCCAAGAATCAGTTCATTTTGATCTCTTGGTGATCGAGTGATCCAGGCCGGTTGCTGTTCAAGGCGATAAACAGCGTGTCGCTCATGCATGACGCGCGAATCTGCCGCATCTACATAGCGATTTATTCCATACACCTTTACTGTCTCGGGTTGACGCAAGTTCCCCCCTGTGCCCACTAGACCCTGGCCGGTTGACAAATGTTTTTCGGCAGCCCTCGATTGCGCTGCGCGAGAGGGGAGTAACATAACTGCCTGCCTGGATTTACATCCTGCGAGTGAGATCAGTATCGATAGTAAAAACAAATACCTCATACGTTATTTTATTCTGTTATTGATTATTTCGTCCAATGCCGGCAATAACGGATTAATGAATTCAGACGCGTTGACCGGCAAAGCTCGGCGAACCTCGGAACGTTGCTGGCGTTTCGCGAAATCCGCGTCTTCGCGAGCGACCCGCAGATCGTCAGCGGCAACGACAGCTTTGGAC
>JAFAQT010000052.1 GCA_019246215.1 Verrucomicrobiota bacterium | reverse complement strand
TAGAACCACAGGACCATGCAATAAGGGTAAAGAAATCAGAAGTCGAAGTAAAATCCAATTGAGCGGACGATCAGAAGCGGTCAAGTCTCTCCGGATGTGAAATCCGTGGTTAACCTTTAACTTTGTGTTAACCAAGGTTTCGGTTCCGGTGCTGTCGGCACAGGTGCAACCATTCTTACCCTGGTCATCAAGAATCTTTGATCGCGCACCCGAATCCATGGTTACGGAAACCGATAGCGTCGCATTTGGGGCCCCTGGTATAACGCCGCGGTGGACTTCCAGCGCAAAGGAAGGTCTCGGAACCGCTTTTTCTGGAAGCTGCCGCCTCTGGTTCACTCTCAGCCATGGTATCATCAATGAGATTTACTATCCGACGATTGATCAACCGAATACGCGTGATTTTGAATTTCTGATCAGCGACGGCGAGACGTTTTGCCACGAGGAAAAGCGTGACTTGGACCACCGCATTGATTACCCGGAACACAGCTGTCTTTTCTATCGCCTAACAAATTCCGAACGCAGCGGCCGTTATCAAATCATTAAGGAAGTGCTGGCGGACCCAGAGCGGGCGGTGCTCCTCGTCCATACCACCGTCAATGTGTTAGACGACTCGCTGCGGGGGAAGTTGAAGTTGTACGCACTTCTCGCCCCCCACATTGCGAGACGCGGGACGGGAAATTCAGGGTGGAGCTCTGAAATCGGGGCAAGCAAGTTGCTGCGTGCTGAGCGCGAAGGCTTTCACGTTGTTATGGGCTGCAAGGCCGAGTTCCGGCGCCGTTCGGTTGGTTACGTGGGTTTCAGCGATGGTTGGCAGGACTTGATGAACAATTTCAAAATGGACTGGGAGTTCACTGCCGCCGAGAACGGAAACATAGCATTGACCGGTGAAATTGATCTTCAGGGCCAAAGTGAATTCACGATCGCAGTGGCTCTGGCAGAGAGCTATCAGAGCGCGGCTGCTAATTTACTCCAATCTTTAACCACGCCGTTCGACGTTCATCGGGATACCTACGTTGCCCAGTGGCAGCGCACCGTGGATGATCCCCAATACGATTTCAGCAGTGACACCTCTGATCGGGGTGGAACTTACCGATTAAGCCGCTGTGTGTTGCTCGCCCATGAAGACAAACTGTTTCAAGGGGCCCTGATCGCGTCGATGAGCATCCCCTGGGGTGAAATCAAGGGCGACGACGATCTCGGCGGCTACCATCTCGTCTGGACGCGTGACCAAGTGCAAAGCGCAACCGCGCTGCTTGCCAGCGGTGTTATGGATACGCCGCTCCGAGCCTTGGTTTGGCTGGCAGTGATCCAGCGTCCCGACGGGAGCTTCCCCCAAAACAGCTGGGTCAATGGCGCCGCGTTTTGGCCCGGTTTCCAGCTCGATGAAGTTGCAGCGCCCATATTGCTCGCCTGGCGCGTCCGCCGGGCCGGGATCGATTCCTTTGATCCGTGGGTGATGGTTTTGCGTGCCGCAGCCTATCTGATCCTCCAGGGGCCGGCGACTGCACAGGACCGCTGGGAGGAAAACGCTGGTTACTCGCCCTCCACGCTTGCCACGGTGGTCGCCGCCTTGGTTGCTGCCGCAGAGATCGCGAAAGAGCGCGACGAAACGGATGCGGCCGACTTCCTGTTGAAGTATGCCGATTGGTTGGTCGCTCACCTGGAGGAATGGATGGTCACGACCCGCGGTGAACTGGTGGACGGCTTTCCCCGACATTATGTCCGAATCACGCCGACCGATGCGCAAGCTCCCGATCCGCACCCCGACCCGAATTCAGCAGTGATCTCGATTGCGAATGGTGGCGGCGTTTACCCGGCCCGAAACATAGTGGGTGGGGATTTTCTCCATCTCGTAAGGCTGGGTATTCGCGATGCAATTGATCCGATCGTGCGGGATTCGATCCAGGTTATTGATCGAGTGATCAAACACGAGCTACCGCAAAGCTCCTGCTGGCGACGTTATAACCACGATGGGTATGGGCAAAAGGATGACGGCAGCCCGTACGATGGGACAGGTGTCGGTCGCGGGTGGCCGATCTTGACCGGGGAGCGTGGGCACTATGAACTCGCCGCCGGACGGGATCCGATGGTGTTTATCAGCGCAATAGAAAAATTCGCCAACGCCGGCGGCATGATTACAGAGCAAGTTTGGGACGCTGCGTCCCTGCCGGACGGGAGCATGCTGGAGGGCAAACCGACGGGTGCAGCAATGCCGCTCTGTTGGTCGCATGCCGAATATATCGCGCTGGTCCGAAGCCGTCATGATGGGATTTGCTTCGATCGTGTTGAGCCGGCTTTCCAGCGCTATGTCGTTAACCCAGTGCAGAGCCTCTTCGAGATATGGAGTTTCCGCCATCAGCGTCGCCAAATGCGGCACGGGACAATATTGCGGATCATAGTAGCGGCCAAGGCGACAATTGTTTGGTCAATGGATCATTGGACGACTACCAACAAATCTGACACCACGAGCAGCAGCGGACTCGGTTTGTGGTTCGCCGATTTGCCAGCGCGAAATCTTCCAATCGGTTCTGTGATAGAATTCACCTTTTTCTGGATTGACGATCAGCGCTGGGAAGGAAGGAATTGGCAAATCGTTATCGCAGAGTAGTCTCGTTTGCCAAGCGTCAGCAGGTGTTCGGAAGTCTAGTGTACCGTCTCCTAAATCCCTTGAGTTTCGTTGCGTTCAAAATGGGCCGCCGGCAAGGCGCGAGGAGGGCGCATATCTGAATGGATACGTAACCGACGAGCAACGCAGCCGCCGGCCCATTTTGAATGCAACCACTCTAGGCCCGTGTCCAGTTGGCTGTTTTTCGGCGTTGCTAGCTCCTTACATATCGATCTAGATATGCTCGTCGCTCGCGCCTTGAAAAACAGCCAACTGGCCTACGGCGAAACTTAAGGGATTTAGGAGACGGTACACTAGCAGCGGATTGGCTTTGACGCCGCTTGCCTGGAAGCAAAAGACAACCAGATCTCTCAGTCCTGATCAGTCCAACGATCTGGCTCTACCGGCGAAAATGGATTATAGCCTTTTTCCGCTGCTCGTGCCCACAGAAGCGCCACCCTGCCGGACCCGCTGGTCCTTCGAATTTCATGATGGCCAGCTTCTATTCGTACCGATCCGCAGACGCTCTTCCCGTCGAGTGTTCCCTTGAACAATCCGAATTCTGCGATGACGACGTAAACACTCGGGACCGCGATATCAAAGCCGAATTGCTCATTGTCCGCGCTCAGGATCTGACCAAGAACTGAAAGGCGAAATGCGATCGGGATATAATTCTTCCTGATGAAACCCGCCGCCGCGGGTGGCATTCGCCGAACAGTTGCAAGCGGGGTCTCTGTTTCGACCAGCCGTTCAGGAATGGTATCAGGAATAAGGCCAGCCTTCATTCGCCTGCCCGTCAATCCTTCCAGGATGTAATAAAATGGGCGGCGCCGGTAAATTGTTTCTCCTTTACTGTCCATGACATAGTCTGTCAGCTCAGTTAGCTGGAGTGCCGTCGCTACCATGGTGATCTTCTCCTTCGTTCGATCCTGAAATGGCGAATCGGATTTCAAGATCAAATACATCCCTAGCAACGTAATCGATGCAGGTAAGACCAAGCGCAGGGAAGAGAAAACGCGAGGCCAGATATGCGGCACAATCACGACCACTGAAGCGAGAATGCCCATTATCAGCGGATCTGAAACAACATAGTCTTCATTTGTTACTATGAACCAGTAGGTTTTTACAGTAGCGTACAGAAAAGTGGTAACAGACAAAATCCAGAGAGCTTCCGTTCTTCTCGTATCCTCGGGGCACCGGGAAAAAAGGTGTAGGCCCACCCCAATTGGAATCGCAACAAAGGCAGTCCATTTAAGCGCTCTACCGAGATCCAGAACTGAGCCTCTGGATTGCGGTAAGACATTGTGAGTGACGATGCAGTACACCATTTGGCCAAAGGCTCCCTGTAATAAAAAGAATAGGCTGAATATTATGGGGAGAATCAATGCACCGCCTCCGATAGCGAGGCTCAATTGAAGCAAGCGCACCCAGGAGATCTTCTTACCCCTCTGCAATTGAACGATTAAGATCATGATCGTCCCGAGTGCCAATGAGATTAGCAATAGCAATGTCTTCGCAGACACGCAGAAACTCGTTCCAAGGAGAATTCCGATGACAAAAGCACGGCTCAAGCTCATCGGGCCGGAAATGGCCGCGAATAGCAATGCGAGCCACACCACCGCCCACAGATCATCCGGACGAAACTCTGTGCTAACAAAAAAGAAACGCGGCATTACCGCGGCGAATACTGCCGACCAGAGGCCGGCTCGAGGGGAGACCAGAATGCTCACGATACGTCCGATAAAAAACAGGCTGAGCGCAAAAAGGGGGATCATTGTCAGGCGCATCGGGACAATAATGTCTGCGCGCGGGCTGAACGCTGTGAAGAACGGCGCACACAGCAGCTGGAACAGAGGGGAGTGATTGTCGAAATAGTCCCGATAGGGAATCATGTGCTGAGTCCAACCCCAGACAACATGAAGATGCTGCGGTTCATCCGAATCGATTCGGTAATGAAACGCGTAAAGAATTCTTAGGACTAGCAGGAAAACAAACAATCCGGTTGCGAACCAAACTTCAAACCGAGATGCCTGGTCAACAATGGAACGCTGAGGCGGAGAGACAGTGTCAGAAAACTGGGACGTCACAAAAGGTTCCTCCGAAGGCGTTACAAAAACTTTGTCTAGTTTCCTTAGAACGTAGTGCGCCTGACCCAATAACATCCGCTGTTTAGCTGCGCCAGATTACTGAGGATAAGAGATATTGTCCTGAGGAATTGTCAAAGATTGAGTCTGGGTGAGGCGGCGCATCGGTCGACCATTCAGGGTCGCTCCGACCTAGTTCTCGTGCACTGTATCAGTGATATCGGAAGCGCGGTTGAGCCCCCCACGGGTCCAGGGGCAAGGCGCGAGCAGGGAGCAAAAAAACAAAAGTGCTTATATTTTTTGCCGCTGCCACAGCGACAGGGATCGTAACGGTCGCTGCTTTGCTCGCCGACTTGTCGCCCCAGGGGAACGCCGTTGTGTTGTCCGTCTCTCAGGACGTCCCCAAAGTGCGGGCTGCCATTACTTCGGCGCGGAGCGTGAGCCCGGCCGCGCATTGCGGAAAAACACCTTCAGGAAAGAGCCGCCCTCGCTCTCATTGAAAGGCCCCTTCGCCCATCGACGGATAATCTCCGTCTTTAATGCGCCAGGGCGTCCTCAGCCTCACCCCCTGGGAGCCAATGCGACGCGACAGCCCGCCTCCGCGGGAGCGAGCGCCTAGGGTCAGCGGCTCCTTGCGTTCAGGGAATAAAGAGGAACGAAAACGGGTTCTTAACTCTGAAGTAATTAAATGAAAGTGAATAAATACACAGCGAAAACGCCGTATCGTCTGAGTGGTGGCGATTTGCGTACTGACCATTGTTCTTGGCGCCTTCTTAAGCAAGATCAGGCAATCTGGATTACTAACAACCAGGCTTGGAGTGATCGTTGCCTGGCAACAGGTTGTTCCTCTCCGGACACTGTTTTCAACGATCTCTTTTGACAGTGATTCAATTGAAAGCAGTGAAAGCGGATAAGTTAACTGTAACAATAATGGAATTTAAATTAATGTACTCGCTTGCCGCGATGATCGTAGAGATGCACACCGCGAGGAGAAGACCCTGAAAGTTTTGACGTGCCAAATGGTACATCCACGTGCGCGCTTCAGACGCACCGCATTCTTAACGGGCGGGAATCGATTGACTTTTTGACACCCCTTAAAGGCGCACTGGCCTTTCTTCGAAACTACTAATGTAGGGCTAAAGCGAGGAAAATCGGACAGCCGCCGCAACAAATCCAGCGAAAACACCCAAATTGAAAATCATCTTTTGCTTTCGACATTTGAAATGTATCTGGCGCAAATGGCGTGAAGGGAAGGACTACTCCTGGCATGTGCATCACCTGCTTCGCGAATTCGGTTGTGGTCCGTTTGCCGATCTTCATTCTACTGCAAGGCGCTGAGAAGGCCGACGCTCGAATCTGTAGATCAAGAGTCTGCTAACGGTCGAGGCGTGAGCCTAGTGTACCGTCTCCTAAATCCCTTGAATTTGGAC
>JAFAQT010000152.1 GCA_019246215.1 Verrucomicrobiota bacterium | reverse complement strand
CAGGCACGCGAGCATTCCAAAGATCAAAACGGTTTCGATCACGGGCTCCGAAAATTGCCTTGATCAGAAAGTGGCGCGGCCGATGATCAAAGGCGCGAAAGCGCTAGAATTTGAGGATCAGTAGTTGGTGCCGCTGTCGCGGCTGGCGCTGTCATCGGCGCGGTCAAAATGAATCCCCGAAAAATTCAGCTGCGTTTGACATTCTCGATATCGCGCGGACGAAAGTTTCCAGAGGCAAAGAGATGCTCAAAAATGCCAGGACAAGAAACGTCACGACAAGGATCACAAAAAGGATCAGTTCCAGAGTTGTAATGGGATATCTGGTGGCTTGCAGGCTTTCTTTACGATCAATCCGTTTCTTTGGCCCACGGGTTGGCTCAGGCATCATGGGTTTTCTCTCCTCCTACGGGCTCGCTCTCCGGGAGTGCGGGCCGATTACTCCGTTATGCGGAGCATAACGGGAAATATTATCTCGTTATTGGGTTAGGCTGACTTTATTCGGTGTGAATTTTGGCGATAAATGGCGTGCAATTTGCGAACCTATTGGCGTATGGATCCAACGGCATCTACTGTTCGCGTCAACATGTTTCGATAAATGGGGGTTCCATGGGTAGAATGTTGCTTCTTCTTGGCCTCGTTTTGTCTTTCTTTTTAACTACTCTTTCAGCCACCGCTGCAGGGCCTAGGGAAGATTTTCCGCTGCCGATCGATAGCTACCATGATGACCAGATTTCGCCTCTTTTTGAAAAGCTCGTCGGACGGATACAACGGGAGCCGCTCAACCTCGTTGCGACCATCATTTTTTTCGCTGCGATCATTCACACCTTTCTGGCCGCTAAATTTCACAAGATCGCTCATCGCTACCAGCAGAGCTACGGGGCAGTCGAAATTTTGCCTCATCCCTCAGGCGGTCTACCGGATTACGGAAAGGGACATGACAAGCTAATCTTCAGGGCTCAGCTCTTGTACTTCATGGGTGAAATCGAAGCGGTCTTTGGTATCTGGCTAATTCCGCTTTTTATCGCGATCATTGCGCTCCACGGGTGGTCAACAATGGTTGATTATGTCGGAAACGTGAACGTCGCCGACGCGATATTTGTCGTTGTCATCATGGCCATGGCCAGTTCGCTGCCGATCATCCGTTTTACGGAAACGGCGATCGCCAAAGTTTCGGCCGCGGGAAACGGAACACCCGCTTCGTGGTGGTTGGCAATTCTGACGCTGGGTCCGTTGCTCGGCTCCTTCATCACCGGTCCCGCCGCAATGACGATCTGCGCTCTTCTATTGCGCCGTCGTTTCTATAGCCTCAAGCCATCCGCGGCGCTCAAATACGCAACCCTCGGCTTGCTGTTCGTCAATATCTCCGTTGGCGGGGTACTGACCCCATTTGGGTCTCCGCCGGTAGTGATCGTTGCTCGCGTTTGGAATTGGGACCTTCTGTACATGTTAGCCCATTTCGGCCTGAAGGCTGTCATCGGAATCATCTTGTCGAGTTTGCTCTATCTAGCAATGTTTCGAAAGGAATTCGCCAGGCTTGCCGCCAACGCTCCAGACGAGGAGCAAGAAGGACGGCGGCCAATTCCATGGCAGATCACCGGCGTCCATATGCTCTTTCTCTGTTGGACGGTAGCGAACGCCCATTATCCTGTACTCGTAATCTTGGGCTTTCTTTTCTTTCTTGCGTTCCTCTCAGCCACGCGGCCGAACCAGCATGCGATCGCGCTTCGGCCACCGTTACTGGTCGGCTTCTTCCTTGCCGCCTTGATCATTCACGGAGGATGCCAACAATGGTGGATTGCGCCTGTCCTTGGAAGCTTGAGTAAATGGCCACTGATGATCGGCGCGACAGTCCTCACTGCTTTCAACGACAATGCAGCAGTCACTTATCTTGCGTCTCTTGTTCCTGGATTTTCTGACGAACTCAAATATGTGGTGATGGCCGGGGCAGTTACTGGCGGAGGGCTAACCGTTATCGCTAACTCGCCAAATCCGGCCGGCCAATCGATCCTCGCGTCGCGGTTTGGAGAGGCCGGAATTTCGCCACTATATCTTTTTCTCGGAGCCCTGGTACCGACGCTGATCAATGGAGCAGCGTTTATGCTGATTCGTTAGAGGAGCAACTCGATGCGTGTTCGCGGCAAGAATGTCGTGCGCTTATTTCTTGCAGGCTCTTCCGGGACTGTGAATACGGTGTGAATTTCCCTGCACGCCTCTTTGCCAAGTGCCCCGTTTTTCGATAAGTATTTCCCCGTGCCTTGGAACCTCAGAGGACCCATAGATGAAGGAAGACTATATCACACGCGGCTTTCAAAAAATTCACGATGATCTTGCCTTTCTGATGAACTGCTTCCGAGAGGTCCTCGAGGAACTCGGCGAAAATCACCTGGCAAAAAATTTACCCTGGATCAACCAGGTCAGAGTCGATCTGGCGCCCAATCCGCGACTCTGTCAGGCCTATTCAATTGCCTTCCAACTCTTGAATATGGTCGAGGAAAACGTTGCCGCGCAGGTACGCCGCTCCCGTGAATCCGAAATCGGGCTAGTCGGCGAACCGGGCCTGTGGGCGGACCACTTGCATAAGCTCCATGAATCCGGAATCTCAGAGTCACTGATTGCAGCCCAATTGAATAAGATCCGGGTTGAGCCGGTGCTGACAGCTCATCCCACGGAAGCAAAGCGACTCGCCGTCCTCGAACAGCATCGGGCACTCTACGGTTTGATGGTTCGACGCGAAAACCAGATGTGGACACCCCAGGAGCAAGAAGCCATTCGGGACGAAATCAAGGTGACGCTCGAACGGCTCTGGCGGACCGGCGAAGTACATCGCACAAAGCCGGGGGTCGCTGAAGAACGCCGGAACGTGATCTATTATTTGCAGGAAGTTTTTCCAAGCGTTCTGAACGATGTGGACCTGCGACTCAGACAAGCCTGGACGGATGCGGGCTATCATGCGGATACGTTGGTTTCCCCCAGGACCCTGCCCAGAATTCGTTTTGGTACCTGGGTAGGGGGCGATAGAGACGGTCACCCACTCGTCACGGCGGAAGTGACGCGCGAGACATTCCGAGAACTGCGCCGTGCAACACTGCAGGTTCTGTACAACGCGATAGGAGCCCTCTCGATGCAATTGACGATGACACGTCACGAGCAGAAAGCCTCCGACGAACTGAAGGAAAACATTGTCAGACTGGCGGATGAGCTGTCAGCGACCGCACTACTGCAGTCGCGCCCCGAAGAACCTTGGAGACAGTTTTCACTTTTGATCCAGAAAAAGATCGAAAAGACCCTTGATAATTGCGGATATACGATGCCATCTGAATTGCGGGCTGATCTTTGGTTGCTGGCTTGTTCCCTGGACAACGTTGGGGCGGTTCGAATCACCCGGTCAGAGATATTACCCGTCATCCGTTTAGTGGATGTGTTTGGATTTCATGGAGCCGTTCTGGACGTTCGGCAGAACAGCTCTTTTCATGATCACGCGTTAGTGCAGCTCCTGGACCGAGCCGGACTCGCCGAAGCCCGGTCGTTTGCGGAATGGGATCAGGAGCAAAGATTACCGTTTCTGGAATCCGAACTTCTTTCCCGTCGACCTTTTCTCGCTCCGGGAAGTTCTATCGGTCCGGAAGCGGATGCAGTGCTGGATTGTTTTCGGGTGATCAAGGAGTACAGAGACCAGTTCGGAATACGCGGGATCGGTTCAGTCATCATCAGCATGACTCGTGGAGTGGCGGACCTGTTGGTCATCTATTTGTTTGCCCGGGAAGTAGGCCTCTGGATTGAGACTTCGGAGGGTCCTGCTTGCCAACTCCATGTGGTGCCCTTGTTTGAGACGATTGAAGACCTGGAAATCGCTCCGCAGGTTACACGGAATTATCTCTCTAATCCGTTCACACGGAGGAGCTTGACACTGCAGAAAGAGGCTCGAGACGGCTCGCGTCTGGTCCAGCAGGTGATGTTAGGCTACAGCGACAGCAACAAAGACTCCGGAATGGTAACCAGCCAGTGGGCACTCCACTGTGCGCAGGAGGCAATCAGCAGTGTCGGGGACAGTTTAGGCGTGCAGGTCCGCTATTTTCACGGCCGAGGCGGAACAATCAGCCGGGGCGCGGGGCCAACCCATCGCTTTCTGGAATCTCTGCCCCCGCGCACGATACGCGGAGATCTCCGACTGACCGAGCAGGGTGAAACGATCGCCCAGAAATTCGCTAATCGGGCGACTGCGACTTACAATCTCGAACTTCTCCTTGCCGGGGTAACGGGGATCACGCTCCGTCAACAAAACATTCGGGAGCCGGTCGATGGGGCAGCGTCGCTGATGGGTAAGCTCTCTGAATTTAGTCGCGAAAGCTACCGGAAATTGCTGAGAATGGATGGGTTTGTCGATTTTTATCGCTCTGCAACTCCCATTGATGCATTGGAGCTCAGCAGCATTGGGTCCAGACCGAGTCGCCGTACAGGCCGGCGGTCGCTCTCCGACCTTCGTGCCATACCGTGGGTGTTCAGTTGGACACAATCTCGATACTATTTACCGGGCTGGTACGGAGTCGGAAGTGCGCTGAAGGGGCTGGCAAACATCAATCAGGCAGCGTTTGATCAAGTGGTAGATTTGGGCAAGTCTTCTCCTTTCCTTCGCTTTTTGTTAACTAACGCAGAAACGAATCTCTCGAGCGCCGAGCGAACGATCATGGAGCAATATGCGACCCTGTGCCCTTCTGAGGAGTCAGTGAAGTCCGTTTTTCGGCGAATTATGGAAGAATTTGATCTTGCACAATTGATGCTCAAAGAGGTGCTCGGCGGAAATTCAGCAGCCCGAAGGCCCCGGTTCACTATGACGCATCAGATCCGAGCGGACGCGCTGCTAGCATTGCACACGCAGCAGGTGGCCCTCCTTAAGAGTTGGCGAGCGGCTTCGGCGGCAGATGACCACAAATCCTCTGAACGCCTTCTGGTGGATCTCCTGGTTTGCATTAACGCAATTGCGAGTGGCTTGAGAACGACCGGATAAAGGGATGAGGCTTGTCGGTGTGAAAGCGCTGGCAAAGCGACATTCAAGTTTTCAAGATCGCTCTGCATTGACGGAGGGGATAGTTCGTAGTTTACTACCGGACGCAGGGGAGCCTCTGGCTGAGACTCCGGAATTTCCGGAGGACCCTTTGAACCTGAAACGGCTAGTACCGTCGAAGGGAGCAACGTCCAGAGTGGTCCTGCAGAACGATGCCATGACCACAACAGATCCGTTTCATGCGAATAGCCGTCGAATTTACGTTCCAGGCAAGATCCACCCAAATTTACGAGTAAGCTTGCGGGAGATTGCCCAATCCCCTACTCGATTGTCGGACGGCAAGACCGAAGAAAATTCAAACGTTGCTGTTTACGATACCAGCGGACCGTGGGGCGATCCAACCTTTCCCGGCGATGCTGGGGAGGGATTGCCGCCTGTGCGCCGTGATTGGATATTAGGCCGGGGGGATGTGGAGGAGTATGAAGGGCGCCGGACACGCCCGATTGACGACGGCTATTTCAGCGAACTGCATGTGGAGAACGCTCAGCGCAACGGGCGCCGAGGACAATTAGAGCTTTTCCCCGGCCGGAAGCGGGAAACGCTGCGCGCCTCGCGAGGCCATTCTGTCACCCAACTCTGGTATGCGCGACAAGGCATCATCACGGAGGAGATGGAATATATTGCGATCCGGGAAAACTTGGGTTGTGAGGAGCGCCGAGCCGCAGGCGACGGGAATGGGGATCGGCAGAACGGAATGCCGGGGTATATCACCCCGGTGTTTGTTCGGGAGGAAGTCGCACGCGGTCGGGCGATCATTCCGGCGAATGTCAATCACCCGGAACTGGAGCCGATGATCATTGGACGCAATTTCCTGGTAAAGATAAACGCCAACATCGGGAATTCTGCGGTGGCATCGAGCATTGAAGAAGAGGTGGAGAAGATGCGCTGGGCTACCAAATGGGGAGCCGATACGGTCATGGATTTGTCGACCGGAAAGAATATTCATGCGACGCGCGAATGGATCGTTCGCAACAGTCCGGTACCAATCGGGACGGTGCCTATCTACCAGGCGTTGGAGAAGGTCGGCGGACGCGCGGAAGAGCTGACATGGGAAGTTTACCGGGACACTTTAGTCGAACAGGCAGAGCAAGGTGTCGATTATTTTACGGTTCATGCGGGTGTATTATTGCGCTTTATTCCGCTGACGGCAAAAAGGAAAACCGGGATCGTTTCGAGAGGGGGATCAATTCTTGCGAAGTGGTGTCTTGCTCACCATCAGGAAAATTTCTTGTACACGCACTGGGACGAAATTTGCGAGATCATGGCGAGCTACGATGTGAGCTTTTCGATTGGCGATGGGCTGCGGCCGGGATCGATTGCGGACGCTAACGATGAGGCACAGTTCGCCGAACTGCGCGCCCAGGGGGACCTGACCAAGCGGGCTTGGGAATTCGGTGTTCAAGTGATGAACGAGGGGCCGGGCCATGTCCCGATGCACTTGATTCGCGAGAATATGGAGAAGCAACTGACATGGTGCCATGAGGCTCCGTTCTACACGCTTGGACCGCTCACTACCGATATTGCTCCCGGATACGATCATCTAACGAGCGCGATCGGAGCCGCGATGATCGGATGGTACGGGACGGCGATGCTCTGTTACGTAACGCCAAAAGAGCATCTTGGCTTACCGAACCGACAGGACGTGAAGGAGGGAGTGATCGCTTACAAGATTGCCGCGCACGCGGCTGATCTCGCCAAAGGACATCCGGGCGCGCAAATTCGAGACGATGCGCTGAGCAAAGCACGGTTCGAATTTCGTTGGGAGGACCAATTCAATTTGAGCCTCGATCCGGAAACGGCTCGCTCGTTTCATGACGAAACATTGCCACAGGAAGGAGCCAAGACCGCGCATTTCTGTTCCATGTGTGGCCCACATTTCTGCTCGATGAAAATTACTGAAGATGTGCGGAAATACGCCGAGGAACATGGGTTCGATGGACCGGAATCGATCGAGGACGGGATGCGTGAAAAGGCGGAGGAATTTGTTAGAACCGGCGGCGAGATTTACCGGTGAGCCGCCGGTTCAGCCGTCGCTTCAGGGTGACCGGCACGCAAAACGGGAAGGTTTTGCCTGGATAGACTTGGCGCAGTCGCAAGCACCGACATTCCAGTGCACTTTGGTGCGCTAGTGCCCCGACCCGGTGATCCGGCGACGTTGCGTGCTATTCTGCAGGTTTCCAGGTGAGCCGCCTGCGCGATCAGGCCCGCGCCGAGCACAGCAACGCGGGCCACCCGGTTCTCTTTCGTCAAAGGAGCCTCTCTTCACTACCGAGTGCTGAGGGATCGAATTTTCTTTTCTTCCTCACTCATAAGTAAAAGAAAGTAGCATGAAAATCTCTGAATCCCCTTTCCCGTGCAGTGTCGCGATTGCGGTCGACACAGGGATTATTCCTCAAGCGACGGCCCATTACCAAAAGCGCCTTTCAGATCTGCGTGGGCTTTTTCTTGATCCGGAAAGCTTAGAGCGGCGCATTCGGGAAGAAAACGACCCGGTGTGCTATGAGAACTATGCGTTTAACGACAACCAGGCCGAGGGAGACATCTATTTCGGTACAACCATCATTTATCCTGGCAAAGTAGGTTTGGAGTATCACCTTACGCGCGGCCATTATCATCTCAAACGTGATCACGCGGAAACGTACCAAGCGCTCTCGGGTCGAGGTTACGTCCTTTTTCAGCGCGAGGAAGGAGCGACCTGCACTGCCGAGCTCGTTCCGGGCAAGGTGACATACGTGCCACCATTTTGGGCCCATCGCTCGGTGAACATCTCGGATGTTCCTTTAATATTTCTTTGGACGTGTCCAGTGGAGGCGGGCCATGACTACGAAGGTTTGGCCGGAGGGGGAATGCGCCAGGTGGTAGTCGAACGGAATGGGCGAGCGAGCATCGAGGAACGCGAGGGCTGGGTTGCTAAAAGAGGATCCGGATAAGGAGAGACCCGAAGAAACGATCGGCGGCTCGGCGTAAGGGGCGCAATGTCATGGACAAGGCCCGCCAACTGCTGACATTTCTTTTCAGGGTCAGGTCGACCGGGACATGACTTGAAATCCCTAGGGAATAAGGCGCCCGCCAGAAAGCTTGGGGTTCGAGCCAAGGCGTCTATGCTTTCAGACCAGCCCTATTCATTCGATTCCGTCTTTGAAAACATGCGTCGGGCGAATCGTTCGTTGCTCTGCCGGCGAAGCAGGACAAACGTATTGTTTTCGCCATACATGGCCCACGGGCCGGGAGGCACTTCACGGAATTCGACGAATCTCCAGTCAGTCGCATCTTTGTTCCCAAGACCGAGGTAATCTCGGACCGCAGGCGACACATCCAAGCCGGCGCCCTGATTTAAGTTCGGCCTTGGACGCTCGTTGCCGAATACATACTGCCAATGATCGGTCCGGAAAGGACCGCAGTCTTCCCACTGCGCATAACAGACTCTGCTACCGCGCCGTATAGCGATCCATCTACCTTTAAGAACCGTCTGGCCGTCACGTGCGAACGCGTGCTTAAACCAGGGAATCACCTGGCTGGCTTCCGGTTTTGTGTGCCCCCCTTCAACGTCGTTATACGGCAGGGCGAAATAAAACGGATTTTGCCGCGGAACGAAGTTTACCGGAATAAAATTTCTTCGGCCTCCTGGATCAGGAGTATCGTAACCTCCATAGCTGTAGAACCAGTTTTTATCCCAGGAGCTTCGATCGTTGGGGACCGGGTTATTGCCACTGGGCCGTTCACCGATCCAGAAGATTGTGGTGACGATCCCAAGTTTCCACGAATACCGACCGGGACCGCCACTCAGTTCAGCACCGCGTCCCATCAAAGAAGGTCCGGTCATGTACCGGGGGCCGTCCCCGGAGAAGACTGTCTTCGTCGGTGACATGATCACCTTGGGTTCGATTTTCAGCAGAGCGTTTTCGCGCAGCTTCATCGCGTATTTAGCAAAGTCAGTACTACTCTCGTATTGGGACTGGGCCAAAGCTTTTCCGCCAACAACTGCAACAACACAAACCGACAGAACGAGTGACAGCCTCATGGTTAATTGAAGGCCTTTTTACGAGCAATCCGCTTGGCAGTGCAAGCGCTTTCTGCATTTTTTACCGGCAAAACGTTCGATTTTTAGACAAAATCGGGAGCAACGGTCGATTCCGCAGAAGATTTGCGACACAATCAATAGCGACGCAGAACGGTATCTTTGAGAAAACGCGGGTCGTCGGGGACGGGATAATCAAGGGTAAAATGGAGTCCTCGGCTCTCGTTACGAGCCAGCGCGCTGTCGACAATCAAGCTTGCGACAGTGCAAAGGCTCCGCAATTCGAGGAGGTCTGTGGTAACCCTGAAGTCCCAATAAAATTCCTGTATCTCGCGTTGAAGATTGCGCAGCCGCGTGCTTGCGCGGAGCAACCTTTTTTTCGTCCGGACGATTCCGACATAGTCCCACATCAGCCGGCGAATTTCATCCCAATTGTGATAAATGACAACGAGTTCATCGACATCTTGGGCGTGACCTGGGCGCCATTCAGGCAACTCAAATGCCTGATGGTAACTGGCATATTTGGGTTTCAAGAGTGCGTTTGAACACCGGCTAGCCAGGACCAGTGCTTCGAGCAGCGAATTGCTGGCGAGTCGATTTGCCCCGTGCAGACCTGTGGAGGCAACCTCTCCCACCGCAAAGAGGCCGCGCAGCGTTGTCGCACCTTCCAGATCAGTCTTCACCCCGCCGCATTGGTAGTGCGCGGCTGGAACGACCGGGATCGGCTGCTTCGTGATATCGATTCCGCTATCTCTACACGTTTGGAAAATGTTGGGAAAACGATCGATGAGGAACGGTGCAGGCTTGTGCGTGATATCGATGTACATGCACTTTGCACCCGTTCGCTTCATCTCAGCATCGATTGCACGCGCAACAATGTCGCGCGGTGCCAACGCGCCGAGCTTATGATATTTCGTCATAAATTCGCGCCCGGAAGCATCGACTAGTTTGCCGCCTTCTCCCCTCACCGCCTCGCTGATCAGGAACGACTTTTTTTCTGGATGAAAAAGGCAGGTCGGATGAAATTGAATAAACTCCATGTTAGCGACTGCTGCTCCCGCTCTCCAAGCCATCGCAACGCCGTCTCCGGTTGCAATATCGGGGTTGGTCGTATAGAGGTAGACCTTACCGCATCCGCCGGTGGCAAGAATCACTCGATCGCTCCGTATTGTTTCGACATTCCCGGAGGCCTCGTTGAGAACGTAAACGCCGACCACGCGATCCTCGGTTGTGTAGCCGAGCTTCCCCGTTGTGATCAGGTCGACGCCCATGTGGTTATCGAGAATGCGAACATTCGGTTCCCTGGTCACCGCTTGCAACAAACACCGCTCAATTTCCCGCCCCGTCGTATCATGATAATGAAGGACGCGCCTCTTGGAGTGTCCCCCTTCTCTACCCAAGTCCAGTTCCCGTTGCCCATCCTCCAGAATTCTTTCATCGAACTGCACTCCGATCCGTATCAAATCCCGTACCGCCGCGGGTCCTTCCGTCACGATCGTCCGCACGGCTTCCTGATCGCAAAGTCCGGCACCTGCCTGCAAGGTGTCCGCAATATGCAAATCGAACGAATCCTCTACACTGGTGACACACGCGACTCCCCCCTGTGCCCAAGCAGTGTTTGAGTCGGTTGCCCGGCGTTTGGTGATGATGGCGACGGAGCCGTGTTGCGCGAGCTTGAGCGATAGACTCAGTCCCGCCACCCCGCTGCCGATGACCACAAAATCAGCCTGATTCATTGGATCGTCCGCTTCCGAATGTGCCTCCATTGTTCAAGAGAGTGGCACGGCTGCTCATACCTTTGCCCCGGGCGCGATTTCTGCACCGATTAGGCCCAAAATGCCACGCAACGGAATCGCCACCCATTTCGGGCGATTATTCAGTTCATAACGAAGCTCGTATAAGGCCTTAAGAATGAGAAAACTGCCAAGCAAGAGCCGCAAGTCCTCGCGCTCTTTAGGAACAAATGAAGCGTTGGCAGCTGTTTTCAGATAAGCCGCCAGGAAAACCTGGCTTGCCCGAGTCGACCAAATGTCAGCGTACGTTTCAAGGGTCGCCTGATCGACTGGACGGATGGTCCTGGATTCAAGC
The DNA here is from genome assembly GCA_019246215.1 of Verrucomicrobiota bacterium. Classification (GTDB taxonomy): domain Bacteria; phylum Verrucomicrobiota; class Verrucomicrobiia; order Chthoniobacterales; family JAFAMB01; genus JAFAMB01. Next base: position 8,920 of record JAFAQT010000152.1, on the reverse strand, counting down.
AGTCCGTGATGGGCCGCATAATTAAACGATCGCAGCATACCGGCGACATCAATCAGAGCGGATCGCTTTAATCTGCGTTCGCCGATTGGCCTGCCCGGCTCGCCTTCAAAATCCAGGATCACAAAATCCTTCCCGGTGAACAAGACCTGGCCGAGATGGTAGTCTCCGTGGATCCGGATTTTCTTTGTATCGATTGGATCGCGAAGAAGGTAATCGTGACAAGCGCCTAACTCATTGGCGTGTTGAAGGACACGTTCCGCTAAACTTCTGGCATGCTCTTCCAGGCTGCTGACACTCCGGGCCAGGAGAGCGAACGTTTGTTTAGTTTCGCTCCGGATAGATTGAAATACCGAGCGCTGGTGCTGCAGCGAATAAGGTTCCGGAGCGAAATTAGGCGATTCGGTATCTTGCGCGAGAGCAAGATGCATTTCCGCGGTTCGTTCTCCCAAGAGGCGAACCGTTTCAAGATGCACGCCCTCAATTATGCTGAGAAACGGCTCTGGAACCTCCTCCCATAAACCAACCGCTGGCGCCGCTGGCAATTGAGGATCGCCCAAGACGCGATCGAAGTATCGACTAACCGCTGCTAAGGTCTGAGACCAACCGCTCTCTTCGTTCGGCGTGAACGACTGAATCATCACGAGCGAAGCCGGATCCTGGCCAGGCGCAACATACTGGATGTCTCCAAGATAGGTAGGTACATTTTTGAAGCCGCATTTCTCCGTTAACTGTTTGGTCAGTTCCAGATCCGGGTTAACTCCTTCTTCGAGCTTCCTGAACAGCTTGAGATAGATCCTGTGGTCGTAAACGACGGAGGAATTGCTCTGTTCGACTTTTAAGAATCTGCTCAGTTGCGGCGGGCCTTCCTTCAAGGTTTCACCAAGGTAACTGGACTGGGTGCAAACCAGTTTTCCCGATCTACCGGCCAACGTGCGTCCCTCGCAAATGAGATCCAGAAGGGTCCGATGAACAGCCTGGGTACTGATCGCGTCCACTAGCAGATCGCCTTCCTGACCGATTCGAGCGATCACGCTCGCCGGATACTCCACTTCGATATTGCGCGCTTCTTCACCAGAGACAGCGCGCACGGGCAAGGCGTACAATTCGCGTGGGCCTTCCGCATAGTTAAAGGCGATGATCAGCAGCTGGCCGAGTTCCTCGCCTGGGAGATTGACAAGATCAGCTATGCCGATGCTCAGAATTGCACGTGTTTTGCTCCGGAACCAGCGGGTGTTTTTGATGTAGGCTGCTAACTCGCGATCGATGAAGCGTGATCCGATTGGATTAAACCACCATCCGGGATCACGATTCAACTGAATGACCGGCAAAGATCTCTCGCCGTGAGCGACTCCGGATACTTCCGGCGGCGTGAGCAACAGCCAGTACGAAGTATGGGCCCCGAGGGTGATGGGGTAAGTGCTGTCTCGGATCACCGGAAACCGACCATGGCCAAAAGTATCCTCAGGCATCCAGCCAACCCAATTCGCGAGGTTCAGGTCGACCGCCTGCGAGAATCTCGATAGGTTCACTACGACCAGTATTGTTTGCGTATCATAGGTGCGAGTGAACGCGAGCACTTTATTGTTGGAAGGCGTGAGCATCTGAAAATCGCCGTGACCAAAAGCAGGGAAGCGTTTGCGGATCGCGATTACCCGCCGCATCCACCAAAGCAGCGAGGACAAATTTGTTTCCTGCACCTCAACATTGATCGCCTCATAATGGAACTCAGGATCGATGTTGACCGGCAAAAAGAGCGAGTGCGGATTGGCACGGGAAAACCCGGCGTTTTTGTCCGAGCTCCACTGCATTGGGGTGCGCACGCCGTTACGATCGCCGAGATAAATATTATCTCCCATCCCGATCTCGTCTCCATAATAGAGAATCGGGCTCCCCGGCAACGAAAACAACATGGAATGAATTAACTCCAATTTCCTTCGATTATTACCCAGCAGAGGCGCCAATCGCCTGCGAATGCCAAGATTAATCCGTGCGCGAGAGTCGCGTGCGTAGACGCGGTACATATAGTCGCGCTCTTCTTCGGTGACCATCTCGAGTGTCAATTCGTCATGATTTCGAAGAAAGATCGCCCACTGACAGTTTTCTGGGATGGCAGGTGTTTGTTCCAGTATATCGACAATGGGATAACGATCCTCCATGTGCAGCGACATAAACATCCGCGGCATCAGGGGAAAATGGAAACACATGTGGCACTCATTCCCCTTCCCGAAATAGGCAACGGCATCCTCCGGCCACTGATTAGCCTCTGCTAAAAGCATTCGATCGCCGTATTTTGAATCGATGCGTGCCCGTAATTCCTGCAAAATCCCATGGGTTTCCGGAAGATTCTCGCAGCTAGTTCCTTCACGTTCAATGAGGTAGGGCACCGCATCCAGGCGAAGGCCATCTACGCCAAGATCGAGCCAGAAATCGAGGACCTGGAATGCTGCGGCTTTCACCTCCGAGTTGTCGTAATTCAGATCGGGTTGATGAAAAAAGAACCGGTGCCAAAAATAGGATTTGGCCACCGGGTCGTAGGTCCAGTTACTCACTTCATAGTCTTTGAAGATGATTCGCGCTTCTGAGTATTTGCTCGGGTCGTCGCACCATACATAGTAATCACGCCAGGGATCTCCCGGAGCTGCACGGCGAGATTTTTGAAACCATAGATGCTGATCACTGGTGTGATTCAGCACGAGTTCGGTAATCACGCGCAACCCGTTCTCATGAGCGGCATGCAGGAACTGCTTGAAATCATCCAAGGTGCCATAGGATGGATTCACGGTGAAGTAGTCAGCGATATCATAGCCATCGTCTTTCAGTGGCGACGGGTAGAACGGCAGAAGCCAGATCGCGGTAATGCCGAGATTTTTCAGATAGTCCAGTTTGCTCAGCAATCCCTGAAAATCTCCGATGCCATCATTGTTCGCATCGCAAAAAGTTTTGATGTGTAACTGATAGATGATGGCCTCTTTGAACCATAGCGGCGCCGGTGGTTTAACCAATTCGGGGACATGGAGCTCGGGTGTTTGAATCTGCATAGAGGAAAACGATGTTCGGATTTTTACGTTGGCATTTGGCGTTCAGCGAACACTTGGAGAAGTTTCCATAAACTTGCGCCTGGTCAAAACTTGCTAAGACCAAGCGCGACGGGAAAGATATCGGCGAGAGGACGAACCTGCGAACGGATGAACCAGCAGCGGTCAACTTGCAGCCGATTTGGAAATTCATCGCCAACACGGCAGCCGTTGCCAAAACTCAAGGGAAAAGCCCGCGAGCTTTACGAGCTTTCATCACCCGCTCTACTCCAATCGCGAGAGCGGCCAACCGATGGGGTATTTTTTCTTCCTTGGCTCGTCTAATCATAGCGCTGAAGGATTGCTCCAAAGCCCGGAAAAGGCGGTCAGCCACTTCAGTCTCGTTCCAGAAGAAGCTCTGAAGGCTCTGGATCCATTCAAAGTAGGAAACGATTACACCGCCCGCGTTGCAAAGTATATCGGGGATTACAAAAAGCTCGTTCCAACGTTCAAATAATATTTTTGCGGCCTCGACGGTGGTGGGTCCATTGGCGCCTTCTGCCAGGAGCCGGCAGCGAATTTTTCCCGCATTCTCACGGGTAATGACTCCGCTGACGGCAGCCGGCACCAGGACATCACAAGGCAAAGTGAGCAGGTTTTCCAAAGGGATCGGTTCTGCTCCGGCGAATCCTTTCAAATCTCCATTCGTAACGGCGTGGTTTGCTGCCGCTCGAATATCGATGCCATTGTCGTTGTAATAGGCACCCGAGATGTCGCTGATCCCGATGATTTTCATGCCATTTTTATAGGCGAGACCGTGAGCGGTGACCCCGCCCACATTGCCGAAACCCTGGATAACGGCGGTCCCATCGCTTAGTTTCAGTTTCAATAGGTTCGCCGCGCGTTCAACGAGATAAACAATCCCGCGGCCCGTCGCTTCTCTCCGCCCATGGATTCCCCCCAGGCTGACGGGCTTTCCGGTCACAATTTCCGGAACGGAGTGACCCGCATAGGCAGAATAAGTGTCCATGAACCAAGCCATCACTTGCTCGTTAGTTCCCATGTCAGGCCCCATGATGTCGATATGCGGACCTATAAACGGAATCATTTCCTGCATGTACCGCCTGGAGAGCCGCTCCAACTCGTTTCCTGAAAGGCTTCGTGGATCGACATACACACCACCCTTTGCGCCGCCGTAGGGCAACCCTGCGAGCGCGCATTTCCAACTCATCCACATTGCCAGGGCCGCCACCTCTCCGATGGTCACGGTTGGGCCGAAACGAGTACCTCCCTTGGTCGGCCCCATCGAAAGCGTGTGCTGAACCCGGTACCCCTGGAATAGTCGCGTTGAACCATCATCCATCCGGACCGGCACCGAGACAACGATGGATCGTTTCGGGTACATTAATTGATCGTGCAGATCGTGTGGAACCTCAAGGTACTCGGCAACCAACTCGAATTGGTCACACGCCATTTGAAAAGTCGGATCAGAATAAATGTCCTGCATTGAAGGGCGAAGTCGCTGTGAAGGCGTTTTTTCGTCAGGAAGTTGGGTCTGTGAATAACAGAAAAAAGAGGGTTTTTAGCCTTTCACGATGAGGCCCAATAGTAGGATCCGCAAGACCAAGGTGAAGTACGAGCAGGAGTTGCAGGACGCTGCCCTGGAGCGCGCCTCTCCTCGCCCTCCTACAGTAAAGAACTCCGGCCATTTGCCGTCGACACAAAGCACGACTTTCATCTGCGCTGCTTCTTGTTCGTGCAGCTCGTGGACGCCTGACTCCTGAAATCCTGTTCGACAAAGTCTTGCCGCCTCATGCTGTTCGAATGAAGATCCCGCGCATCACGATGCAGCAAAAGCCACCGAAAACCGCCCAGCCCCTGCCAGATCGTTCGTCGGGTCGGCCAGCCATGCTAGTAGCGAGCGGAATCATGCTCAGCAGGGTTGCGGGGCTGGTGCGCGAACGGGCGTTAGCGCATTTTCTCGGTACGTTGCCTGCAGCGGATGCCTTTCGTGCCGCTCTGAGGATTCCAAATTTCCTGCAGAATCTTTTCGGAGAAGGTGTCCTGTCGGCATCGTTTATTCCAGTTTACTCGCGACTGCTGGCTGGTTCGGAGGAAAGAGAGGCCAATCATGTGGCGAGCGTCGTCGGGTCGCTGCTCGCGGTAGTGACTTCGCTGCTGGTAATTCTTGGAGTTTTCAGTACGCCGCTTCTTATAGACGCGATCGCGCCGGGATTTACCGGCGAAACACGGCAGCTTACGATCCGGCTCGTCCAGATACTGTTCCCTGGAGTCGGCTTGTTGGTGATGTCTGCCTGGTGTCTCGGCATATTGAACAGCCATGGCCGATTTTTCCTTTCTTATTCCGCGCCGGTCCTCTGGAACTTGTTCATCATTGCCGGACTGATCATGTTCGGCCGTACAGAGTCATTGTCGAACCTTGTCGTATCGACGGCCTGGTGTTCAGTGTTTGGGAGCCTGGCTCAGTTCTTGGTTCAAATACCGACAGTTTTGCGGTTGACTCGACAGCTCCGCTTTTCGATAGACACCGCTTCGCCGGATGTACGAGGCGTCCTTGTCAATTTCATCCCGGTATTCATCAGTCGTGGAATCGTTCAGTTCAGCGCTTACATTGACAATGTCCTGGCAAGTCTGTTGCCGTCGGGCTCGGTCGCTCTGTTGAACTGCGCGCAAACCATCGGTCTGCTCCCGATCAGTTTGTTTGGGATGTCCATCTCCGCGGCAGAGCTTCCCGCAATGTCCAGGACCCTTGCCGGTGACGGGAACGTAGTTAGAATCCAGCTTGCAGAGCGTTTAACAGCGGCAATGCGACGAATGGCTTTTCTTGTCATTCCCGCTGCAACGAGTTTTTTTGCTTTTGGCGATACTCTAGCCGGACTGCTCTATCAATCGGGGCGATTCACCCGCGTAGACACCATTTATGTTTGGGCGCTCCTGATCGGCTCGGGGATCGGCTTGGTCGCATCCACATCCGGCCGCCTGTGCTCGTCGGCGTTTTACGCGCTCCGCGATACTCGCACGCCTCTGCGCTGGGCCATTGTACGGGTCGTACTAACGATTGTCCTTGGTTATTTATCTGCATTTCCGATTCCGAAGCTTTTGCATCTGGATCCGAGCTGGGGATTGGCAGGTTTGCCTGCGTCTGCAGGTATTGCCGGGTGGGTCGAGTTTTTGTTGCTGCGACATGCATTGAGGAGCCGCATCGGCTCGTTTTCAATTCCTCGCATGCTGTTATTCAGATTGTGGAGCATAGCTCTTCTGTCGGCGGCACTAACCTATCCTCTGAAGCTCTTAACCACCGGACATCCGGTGGTCGCCGGAATGGTCGTTCTCCCTTGTTATGGAATGCTCTATCTGGGTGTCGCCCAATATCTGCGAATCCCGGAAGCCGGTTCCCTCCTCGGGCGCCTGCGTCGGCACAAATAAGGCTAGTGCACTTGGCGCAGTGGATCATTATTCTCATATCCAGCCTTGCGCGAGAGCGGGTTTCCGGCTAACCGAGATCAGACCTGCATGGCACGGAAGAACGGAAATCGTCCGCAGAAACGGTGGCACGAAGTGCTTACCGGGCGCGGAGGAGTTCCTCGCCCACCGTACTCGGAACTTGTCAGGCAACTGCAAGGCGCGACCCCGGCCAATTTGAGGGAACTCGAGGAGCGGCTGGACACGACGCTTCGGGAACTTGGAGTCACGTTCGCACTTCCGGTCGGACAACATCGCAACACCTGGTTCTGCGATCTGTTGCCACAGGTTTTCACGAGTGACGAATGGAACCAGATTGTCCGCGGATTCGAGCAAAGATTACGCGCGTTCGACATGTTTTTGGCGGACGTCTACGGCCCAAGGGAGATTCTGAGGCAAGGAGTGATTCCTATCGCGGCTGTTCTCGGAAGCCCGAACTTCCAAAGAAGCGCCGCTGGTCTTAGCCCCAGCGGAGGTTATTTTTTACATCTCAGCGGGCTCTGCATCTGTCGGGACAATTCCGGCCGATTGCTGGTAAAGAATCACTATCTCAGCCATGCTTCCGGTCTTTCGTATATGATCCAGAACCGGAGGCTGCTGGCGCGGGTTTTTCCTGAACTTTTCCAGAGTCAGCCGGTCGAATCGATCGCCGATATCCCGACTGAGATTTTGTTGAAATTGCGGGCGATAGCGCCCCAATCCGATCCTGCGGTGGTCCTGCTTACTCCGGGTGTGGCGAGCGCTGTCTATTCGGAACACGGATTCCTGGCCAGGAGAATGGGTATTCCTTTGGTAGAAGGCGGAGACCTCGTTGTCTTGGGCGACTCGCTTTTTCTGAGAACGATTTCCGGCTTGGAGCGTGTGGACATGATTTACACGCGCCTGGCTGATGCTTGGCTCGACCCGCTGGTCTTCAGGCGGGAAAGCCACCTGGGAATTCCAGGCCTGGTCCATTGCGTCCGGAAAGGAAAGGTATCGATCGTCAATAGCATCGGATCGCAACTGGCAGATGATCGCAGCCTGCTTCATTTTTCCAGTGCACTGATCCGTTTTTACCTGGGCGAGTCACCCATTCTGCCTGCAATACAAACCTACTGGTTGGGAGATTTGGATCAGCGTGAGATGGTCTTCGAACAACCGGACCGGTTTCAATTGCGAACGTTGACGGGAGAATCTTTTCTGAAATTTACAGGCGGAGAGAAATCCTGGAACGAGATCCGGACGGAGGTGCGGCGAGCGCCACATCTGTTTGTTGCTCAGCCGGTGGAGGACTGCGCCGAAACGCTCTGCTTTTCACAAGGAAAGAAAACTACGCGTTTGCAAGACCATATCGTGTACGGCATCAGGGATGGAAACCGTTTCGAGGTTTTTCCCGGTGCCTTGACGCGAGTTTCTGCCACTGAATTGGGCCGAACTGAGTCGCAGCATGGCGGCGGCGGGAAAGATACCTGGGTACTCCAGGAAGTGTCGACGACAATCACGACGGCTGAACCATTTCGGCGCCCGAAGATTTTGCCTGCCAGGCCGGTTACAAGCCGGGTTGCGGAGGGTTTTTATTGGCTGGGGCGGTACCTGGAACGTGCAATGACGGTTTCGAAAATGATCCAGGTGATCGAGACAATTGAAATGGAGGAACTCACCTCCGCTGAGCGGAGACTGTATCGGCCCGTCTGGAACCGGCTTCTGCCGCCACTGGAGCATGCCATGAAGAAAGGCCGCCGCAGCATGGCGAGTCCGATCGAACGTTACCGGCTGATGCTCGACGGCAGTGAAATGGGCTCGGTGGTATCAATCGTGCGCAAAGCAATGCGCAATGCAGATTCGTTGCGTGAAACGATCAGTCCGGAAGCATGGTCGTCCTTGATTGGTCTCCGGGGTTTTTTCGCTCGCAGCCGTTTCCGCTCCGGAGTTACTGATGACGAGGCGCGCAGGATAACACGTCGTTTGTCCGAAACGGCGGTAGCCGTCATTCCGCAGTTCTTCGCCACCGCCCAACTCTCGATGCTGGCGGACGACGGCTGGCGATTCAGCGAATTGGGGCAATTTGCGGAAAGGGCCATTACAACGGCCAACGCAACGCGGAGCATCACCCAATCGATTGTGCAGCGGCTCGAGGCGTTGCACTCCATCGAAATCGAGTTATCTGCGTTTTTGCGTCTGCTCAGTTCTCGGGACGCCTACCGGCGTATTTATCAGACGAGGGCAGAACCTCCGCAGGTTTTGGAGTTTCTGTGGCAAAACTCTGAAATGCCACGATCAGTCCAATATTCACTCCGGCGTTGCGCCGAAATTCTTCAGGCCTCGCTCCCGAGCGGTTCTTCCACTGCCCAAAAGGCACAATCATTTCTCGAAGAATTGCTGAGAACGATCAGAAGATTGGATTGGTACAACTATTTTATGAGTGAAGACGAGAGCAACATTCG
>JAFAQT010000151.1 GCA_019246215.1 Verrucomicrobiota bacterium | reverse complement strand
GGCATTTTAGATAGAATCAGGTCACATCAAACGGCTTTATTACAGAAAAGGACACAAAACCGTCATCAATGAAAGAACATTCTGCAACCCAAGAGATCACCGAGGTGCCTGAAAACCTGAGGCCGTAACGTTCGACGGGTCCAAGGTGGCATTTTCCCGTAAGCGCCCTGACTGGCACCGAGCTGGCCGCCGATCTTCGTATTCAGACCAGAGCGGGCTCAAATGAGATCTCAGATAGCCTTTTTTTCTGGAATCTGCTTATCCGTTTCATTCAGGAATCCTCGGGTCTCATTTGTTAGAGCAGGAAATCGAAACATGGGCGATTCAAACGAGCACTGTGATTTCAGCCAATACCGCTGCAGCCAGTGACTGGGATTTCCGGTTCGAGATTTCGGCGGGGCGAAGTTGTGTGAAATGTTTGGTGCCGCGAGTTTAGCGACTCCCACTTGATGGACTTGCGATTTCGTCCATCCGAAGGGAGCCGCGTCGCTGTTTGAGCCACGAGGCGTGGGTGGGGGTGAAATGAAAATGCACCTTTGGGTGAGCTCTCAACCTTATCGGCCGCCTAAAAACCCTGGCAAACCTGAAAGATTTACAACATGAAGAGCCTATGAAATATGCGGGCTAGCTATATTACGATCGATCGTCCGCAACACTGACGATGTTGGTTGACCCCGCCCTATCTGTGGCGCCTTGTTGAGCTTACGAAAGCTTAGGAATCCATGGCATGCTGCCTTGAGATCAAGCGGGATCAAAAATTCAATCTCACTCGCCGCGAGTCCTTTGTTGGTCAACGACGACCGCAGCCAGTAAGATCGCTCCCCGAACCAGGTATTGGTAGAACGCGTCGATGTTCAGGAGGTTCATCACGTTTTCCGCGGTACCCAGAATGAATACGCCGACAATCACGCCAGAAATAGTCGCGCTGCCTCCTTTCAACGAAACTCCGCCGAGCACGCACGCAGAAATAACGTTGAGCTCGAATCCCTGGGCCGAGTTTGGTTGACCGCTAGTGATCCGGGAAGCGAGAATGGCACCTGCTAAGGCCGCGATTACTCCCTGAACCAGAAAAATGACCACGCGCATTCGCTCCACATGAATTCCGGCCAGTCGCGCTGCTTCTGGATTGCCACCGATCGCAAGCGTATTCCGGCCATAGATCGTGGAATTCAACAAAAACCCGAATAGAACAAAGCAGGCCAGCGTCATCCAGATGGGCATGGATATCCCAAGAAAAGAGCTACCAGCGAAAAAGATGAAATCGGCGTTACTGACGCCGACGGCTTGCCCATGTGAAGTGATGAAAGCCAAGCCTCTCACCATCTCCATGGTAGCGAGCGTCGTAATCAGAGCGTTGATCCGTAGATACGCGATAATGATTCCGTTTACACAACCGATGATCGCTCCGCTTAACAGCGCTGCGGCAACCGCAGCCCAAAGATTATCCGTGACATTGATGACCATTGCGCTGAGGACACCCGCGAACGCCACGATGGAGCCCACGGAAAGATCGAAATCGCGCGACGCCAAACAGAACATCATGGTGCAGGCAACCATTCCGATTTGCGAGACGGAGAGCGCCAGGCCGAGCATGTTCTGAACGGTGAAAAAATATCGGACGGAAAAAGAAAGCGCGACGAAGATCGCCAGGAAGAGGAAGACGAGATTATATTCCAAAAGAAAGACAAAGAGCCGTCGCAGAAGCGAGTCAAGCCCGGGTGGTCGGGCCAATTTTGCCTCCGGGGTAAGGCCAGCTTTCATAAACGGCTTCATGCTACCTGCTCATCAGGTAAAGCCAAGCTCAGCGCAAGATGCTCAGAAAAATCTTCTCGTGGAATTTCCCCAATAATCGCTCCCTCTCGCATGACGACCATTCGATCCGCAATGCCGATTACCTCCGGCAATTCGCTGGAGACAACGACTACCGCGCATCCCCGCTCGGCCAGCTCATAGATAAAATTATAGATTTCGTGCTTTGCGCCTACGTCGATGCCGCGAGTGGGCTCATCCATTATGACGACGCGCAAATTAGGCAGATTGAGCCAACGCGCCAAAATCACTTTCTGTTGATTACCACCGGACAGGAAGCGAATCTTCTGTCGCCGGCTCGGCGTCTTGATTCCTAGTCGCTGAATGAAGCGATCAGTGACTTTGAACTCGCTGCCGAAATCGATAAGAAACGCTCGGAGACCGCCCCGTTGCCGAGCCGTTAAGTTGATGTTTTCGGTCACCGAGCGAATCGGGATGATCCCACATTCCTTTCTATCTTCTGGACAAAAGGCGACTCCGCGTCGAATCGCGTCTATTGGATGGCGGGCTCGGATCCGTTGACCATCGATCTCAATCGAGCCGGAACGCGGTCGAGCAGCCCCAAAGATCAAGTGCATTAACTCGCTACGACCCGAACCAACCAAGCCGAAGAATCCGACGACCTCTCCACTGTGTACGGAGAAACTCACCGGACGGGCAACCTGTTTGCCGGTCACCGCCTTGACCTCGAGCCGGACCGGCCCCATAGATCGAGGACGGTAATTGTAGATATCGCTGATCTTACGGCCAACCATCTCTTCAACTAACTGTGCCCGACTGACACCCACCAGCGAATGATGGGTCGCAACCGTATGGCCGTCCCTGAGTACGGTGCAGGCGTCGCACAATTCAAAAATCTCCTCCAGACGATGAGACACGTAGATCAGGATCTTACCCTGTTTTCGGAGGTCTCGTACTAATCGAAACAGGATCTCGGTCTCGTGATGAGAAAGACTACTCGTAGGTTCGTCCAGGGCGATGATCTGGGCTTGTCGGAGCAAAGCCTTGCAGATCTCGACCATTTGTCGCTCGGCGATTGACAACGTCTTCAGTTTGGCACGCGGATTGAGGTCGACTCCCATTCTTCGAAGGTGTCCGCCCGCAACGCGGATCGCATCGCCTCTGCGAAAGAAGCCGTAGCGATGCGGCAAATGGCCAAGCAACAGATTCTCGGCGATTGTCAGGTTGGGGACATAATGTAATTCTTGATGAATGATCGCGACCCCGGCGGCAATCGAGCTCGCTGCCGACTGAAAACGGCGCTCTGTTCCGCCGACGAGGAGGCTGCCGCTGTCGGGTTGATAGATGCCACCAAGAATCCTCAACAAGGTCGACTTCCCTGCGCCGTTCTCACCAACCAAAGCGTGTACACTGCCGGGTTCTACAGAAAACGTGACCCTGTCGAGCGCACGGACGCCCGGGAAGCGCTTAGTGATTTCGTTCAGGCGCAGGGAATTGACCATGCATCTCTCGCTGCCTTAGAGTCCGAACTCCTGGCGCACCTCTTTCATGTTTTCGCGATTCATCAGCTTCCCGCTGGTGAGGGTCAATTTCGGCGGTTCCTGGTTCTGGGTGATCCAGTTGAACATCAGGATCGACGTCTCGTAACCGTGGCGCTTCGGACTGATTAAGACAGTACCAAAAAAACCGGTCGGATTCGGTTTGTTGAACTCGTCGATAGCCGATTGAGCGCCTCCGATTCCAACCCCGATCATTTTGTCCGCACCGAAGCCGCGTCCTTCCGCAGCCCGGACCGCACCGAGAACGGCCTCATCATTCAGCCCGAACGAGATCCACTTCTGAAAACGCGGGTTCTTCGTCAACGCAATGTTTGCGGCGTTGAACGCGGTCTCCGTATCCGTCCTGGCTTGGGGCGCATCGATGATATTCTCGCGTGGGAACCCCGCCGCGATCAGCACTTCGGTGGCTCCAGTTACTCGATCGTGCGCTGTTGGCAGTTGCTCATAGGTCACTCGAATGGCGCCGACGTCTTGCATATTCCAGCCTCGCTTCTTCATTTCGTCAACAATCGCTTGGCCAACCTGCTTGCCAATCTCATGGGCGGAAATTCCCATGTGCGGCACCGATGATAGAGGGGTGCCTTTGCCATCTACCAGTTGATCATCAACGGTCATCAGTTTTAGATGATCGGCTGCTGCCCTAGCCACGACGGCGGACCCTAGCTTGACATCCGGCACGCAGATGATGAATCCCTGCGCCTGTTGGGATGCCAGGTTGTCGATCGCGGCCATCACCTTCTCCCCATTTTCTGCCCCGATCTTGACAACGGTAAAGTTCTTTTCTTTCGCGGCTTGTTCGGCGAAACGCCATTCGTCTTGGAACCAGGGTTCTTCCGGTAGCTTCACAACGAATCCGATCTTTACCGGATCAGCTTGGGCGATCGTCTGGAGGGATACAAAGAGTGCACCGATGATGGTGCAATAGGTGAGAACGAGTCTTTTCATGATGTTGGTTCCTGGGAGGTTAACGGTGGGGTAACTGAGCGGTTTAAAACGTTCAAAGCCCTGAGCTGGTCGGTTGCTTCATAATGAGAGGGATCGAATTCCAAGACTTCCCGGAAACACGCTTCAGCCTCTGCTACATCGCGCAACTGAAGCAGAGCCAGCCCCTGCAAAAACTTGCCTTCTACTTGGTTTCGTGGCGTCGAATCATCTTCGAAAACCAGCATGTTTGGGAGCGACGTCGCAAAGCAGTCGATCTCTCCAGGTAATTGCCGCAACTGTTGGCCGTATTGGTAAAGAACGGAAAATAGTTGGTAAGCCTCCGATTCGCGTTCCAACGCTGGCAGCCAGAGACCACGACAAAAGGTAGAGGCCGAATAGGAGGTCACCGCCATCTGCTTGAAATCTTGAGCCTCATTTGCGCTGGCCGCGTAGGCCTCTTCCGCCTCTTTTTGCCGGCCGAGCATGGTTAGGGTCCGACCTTTCCAATAGTTAAGGTCCGAGCGCGATTGTAGATAGCGAAAATCTTCTCCCAAATTCGGTGGAGGTTGGTTAGCTTTCGTAAAATGCTCCAAAGCAACCTCGGCTTTTCCGTTCTCCAGTGCCTTTCGGCCCAGCGAGACCTGCGCGATACGATATTGTGCCAGCACCTTTCCTTCACCCCCTTTCCAAGGATGAAATCGACGCTCCGCTATCTAGCTTCAAGGCGCTCGTGTGCCGTTCTTGGAGATTTAGTAGACACAAATATTCGACGCAGAAATCGTCGCGGCTCGCTTCGGCCTATAGAGACTCATCAGCAGATTGGCCTTTTGCATCAAAATTTAGTCACCACCGGATTTCTCGTCGAGACCGAGCAGCTCGATGGTTGTACGGCCGGCACGTAGCTCGTTCATCATTGCCGCTTCTTTGCGGCACCGCTCTTCCGCTCGTGCCAGGACTTGCGCGGCCTCGTCCGGTCTGATGAGCACAATCCCGCTCTCGTCGGCGACGATGATGTCGCCTGGCCAGACCAGCGCGTCGCCGCAGGTCGTCACCAAGCCAATGGTGCCGCGAGCGGACTTGGTCGTACCGGGAAGTGCTGTCCCGCGGGCGAACACAGGAAAGCCGAGACGCCGGATGGCGCCGAGATCACGCACAGACCCGTCCAGAACGAGCCCTGCGATACCCTGTGCCTTAGCGGCTACCGTGAGCACCTCACCCCAAACCCCATAAGCCGGATCATGACTTTGGGCCACCAACACAGTACCGGTCGAGGCACGTGCAACTGCTAGGTGAATCATCAAGTTGTCGCCCGGCGGGCATACGACGGTTAGAGTGTGGCCAGCCAGACGGCAATCACCGGAGAGCATTCTGATTCCGGGACCCATCGTCGCTCGTGCGCCTGACTCAAACAGGGTCGCGGTGTCAAGCGCGCGCAGCTGCTCTACAAGGGTTGTCCCAGTGCGGTTCACGTTAGTCATCGTTTACCTGAGAGTCCCGGGCTCTCGACGTGATCTGCAGCCCACGCCATCATCACGCTAGCAATGCCAGCGTGCGAGCGCTTAATGTGAGCGCGCATAAGGCGAGCGGCTAGATCCGCGTTTCGGGCGGCGAGCGCATTTGCCAGGTCGACGTGGTCTTGTTGCGATGTTGATCGCCGCAGAAGCTCCTCTCTGATCAATATCAAGCGATAACGATCGGTCCGGTCCCACAACTGCTCCAGCAGGTTGATCAGCGAGTTATTTCCACACGACGAGTACACTGCGCGGTGAAATCCACGATTGCGTTCGAGCTGAAGTACCGGGTCGTTCGCTGCTTTCTGACTCGCCAGCCGGTGGATAACCTCCAGCTGCGCCTCCGAAGCGTTCGAGGCCGCCAAGCAAGCGGCAAACGGATCAAGCTCCATCCGGATCGCATACATCTCGTCAAGCTCCCGGCTCGTCAAGGGCGCGATACTCATGGTGCGATGAGCTTCCAGGCGGATCAGTCCTTCCATCTCGAGCCGCCGTAGCGCCTCCCGGAGCGGGGTGATGGATACTCCCAAGTCCGCTGCCAGCGCCTCCTGGTTCACTGCGGAACCTGGAGCTAGCATTCCCTTCAAGATGCGCGAGCGCGTCTTGAGGTAAACGCCTTCAGCTTTTGTCATTGTCTGCAGTGAAACCGAGACAGGCGGTTCGACAAGTACAGTGGACTCCATCGCTTTGTTCACTTGAGAAGAATTGCCCTGAGGCGTGGCGTGGAAAGGTCTCCATTCATGTATTTTCAGCCGGTAGGATCTCCATTTGCAATTGCTTGGACGGGCTCGCCCTTGCCCATCTCATCCAATCGTTTTCTCGCTCTCCTGGATTTCTCCTTCCGCGACGTAACCCGTCGTCTCCTTATTCATATCGGGAACGCCGAGGAAAATTCCGACCAGGTGTAGATTTTCGAAATAGTCCGGGTTTCGCGTGTAATGACCGGTTCCGGTCGGGAGGTACATAGTTGTTCCCGCAACGTATTCAAACTCCTTGTACTTTCCCGGCTCTACCTCAATTCCTTCGACACCCCGTCCGGCAACGCAGTGGACAATCTCATCGCACTTCGTGTGCCGATGCTTTGAGTGCTCCTCGCGGGGTCCAAACACCGCCTTGAACACGCAGATCTTCTCCGACCCGTTTGCCTCACGGGAGATCAGCTCCCTGCATTCAAACCTCGTCACGCCTTCTTTTACGTGCACGAATTCATGCTTGATTACCCCTTCACTGATCTCGACTTTGTGTTTTTTAATGGTCATGGTCCAGCATCCTATTGTTTGTACACGCGATTGGCGATCGACAGGATATCGTTGAGGTTAGAATTGTCGGTGAGAACGAATGGGATCAGAATCTGCTTGGGGAGATCCTTTCTCCCGTCCAGATACATTGTGGCAGCCATGATCCCGCCAGCGCCTTGCCCTTCCGGATTCTGAAAAACGGTCGAAACGATGTTCCCTGCCTTGATCTCGTCGAGAACCTCAGGAAGCCCATCTACGCTGCAGAGTAGCCGCACCTTGCCGAGCAAGCCCGTCGACTTTACCGCACCCAAAGCGCCCAGGATCATGTCGTCACCGTTCGCGATGACAAAATCGTAGTCCGGCGATTTATTTAGAATCGATTCGGCGACCGACTGCGCCTTGGCCCGGGAGAAATCGGCGTGCTGCTCGGTCCAGTTTATCTTGTCGGCGATTCCTGCCTCCTTAAGTGTGTCCTTCACGCCTTGGTTGCGTACTTCGTCAGTGATGTAGCCGGCAATACCTCTCATGTATATACCGTTTAGGGTTGGCTTCCCCAGCTCCTTGTACAATTTGACGATCTGTTTACCCATAATGATGCCGGAATCGATTTGGTTGGATCCGACAAAGGTCACGTACTGCCCGCCCTCGGCCAAGATGTTGAAGTGAACGACAGGCACATTCGCCTTGTTCGCGGCCTCGATCGATGCGCCGGAGGCTTTCAGACTGGCTCCCTCAAACAACAGAAGATCGATCTTATGTTGAAGGAGGTCCTCGACGTTGCTCAACTCGATATTCGTATCGTTTTTCGCGTCGGCCTCGATAACCTTGACGCCCATCTCCTTTGCCTTGGTCTGAACTGCCTTCTGGAGGGCCGCTATATAGGAAATTGAAACGTCCGTGTACGATACGCCGATGGTCCACTCCTTGGTCGCTTTATATGGCGTGAGCCACCAACCATCTTTTGTGATATCGACCGAAGCCGCCGGGGTTTCGGCCATGCTCTGCGTCGACGACGCAGCCAGAAAGAGAATCGCGACAGATATCAGTTTTTTCATGTTCATCTACTTCGATTATTTAGCTTTATGAAAGAAGAACCATCCTGAACGCTTCGTGCCGTCCCTTCTCTGAATGAACAGGTCTATCCAGACGGCGAAAATGATGATGAAGCCGAGGATTGCCTGCTGGATAGGCGAGGGGACATCCAGCATGACCAATCCGCTTTGGACAATTTGCATGAGCAAGGCGCCCACTATGGTCTTTCCGACCGTGCCTCTTCCACCGAAAAGGCTGGCGCCTCCGACCACGACAGAGGCTATGGCGACCATCTCAAAACCTATTGCCGATATCGACTGAGCCGCTCCTAGTCGCGAAGTGAATACAAGACCCGCCAGGCCACACAAAAGCCCGCTGATCGAGTAGACGCAAAGCTTCACAAGTTCCACGTTAATGCCTGCTGCTCTGGCTGCATCCTCATTGCCGCCGACTGCGTAGACGTACCGGCCGAAGCGAGTTCGATTCAGCACAAGCGAAGCAATACCTGTGACAGATAAGAGAATAATGACCGGTATCGGGATCGGACCGATCTTTTGCTGTCCGAGGATGCGATACCATGGCTGAAGCTGATAGATAGGATTGACATGGTACCACACGATAAAGCCCCGGTAGGCGTACATAGTACCAAGGGTAACGATCAGGGGCGGCAGCCTGCCCCAGGAGACCAGGTATCCGTTCAGGAGTCCACAGATCGTTCCTAACAAAAGTGGTATCACGAACGCGAGTGCGACGTTGACGGGTGTAGGTTCCTGCTTGGCAAGCAATCCCGAGAACATACCAGCAATGGCGAGGATCGAGCCGACAGAAAGGTCGATTCCCTTGGAAAGAATGACGAACAGCATCCCGACCGAGATGATTCCCATCACGCTCACTTGCAAAAGGATCAGAATCAGATTGTTGATGGTTGCGAACCCTTTGGTGGTAAAAGAAAAGGCAAGAGTGATAATGACGAGGATGATGTAGATGCCGTACTCTCGGAGGATGAGGGGCGCCACTGAGTGCAATCGCTCGCCATTGCGATCTGAGACCCAGACTGCTTTGAGGTCCGATTCACTCACACTTTTCGGCATGGGGGGCGGAGATTCAGCCCTTCGCCGCACACTGCTTCGGTACGGTGCAGGCTGGAATAGCTGTCCTATAGGCTATAAGAAACCGCCATGTCAAGGCGTTCTCTCGAGTCTTCGTCGGACAGGTAAGAGGCCAGGTCGGCTCCTCAGCTGGCTGCGAGCGAAAATACATGGCCAACGCCGTGGGGAAGAGGATTGACCCGCCAGTGCCTTCCGCGGTCAGACGAATACAGGACTTGGCCGATTTTACTACTGCAGAATACGTGATCGGGCCTGTTCGGGTTTACCGCGAGGCTAAAGATCGTGGTCTTCAGTGGTACGCCCAAGTCCGCCTGGGCCCACTTGGCGCCATCATCATGGCTGACGAAAAGAGCGCTCCTGTCTCCATCGAAATCGTTTCCTGCCGCGAGATAGAGTGTGTCGGCGTCGCCGGGAGCGTAGGCGAGCACCCGGCAGTAAGAACCGATCGGGCGGAGACGCGGGGCTTTGAGATCCTGCCAGTGCAGGCACCGATCGACGCTACGGAAGGCGCCAAAGCGTGTGGCAACGGTTATTTGCCCCGGGCGTTTCGGATTGACAACTACTGAGTGAATGTCGACTGAGCCCTCATCGATGTAGAGGCCGTCAATGACATTGACCCAGGTTTTGCCGCCGTCGAGGCTGCGGAGCAGACCGCCCACCTCAAGGCTTGCATAGATCTCATCCGGATGAGCAGGATCTATAGCGATCGAAATTATGCGTTTGGGAATATCGGGATGATCCGACACCGCTGGAAAGGTAACCTTGACTGGCAACTTCTGCCATGTAGACCCATCATCTATGCTGCGATAAACCGCACACGGCTCGTAGCCGGCAAAGATCATATCTGGATCGCGGGGATGACGCGCAAGTGACCAGACGGCGAGTTCCGGCTTCGGCGCGCTGAGTCGTCGCCAGGACTCGCCGGCGTCATCGCTCCTCCAGACTCCACTCTCGGTGCCGATGGTGACCCGACCTGGACGTCCGGGATCTGTCAGGATCGCGAAGACATGAGGCGCCGGATCGATCTTCCCGCCCAATGATTCCCAAGGACCGTCGCCATTACGGCTTCGATAGAGACCAGCGCTCCAGAACCGGCGGGATCTGTATCCCCCGAAATCCCGGCATAAACATAAAAGTCCGACATTTGCTCCTCCTCCTATTGGCCCCTTGCTATCGCGCAGGAGCCAATCGCCTCCTCACTGAACTCATGACGGCTGAACTCTCCCGCGATCCGCTTTTCCCTCATCACGAGAATCCTATCGCTCATACCGATGACCTCGGGTAATTCAGATGATACAAGGAGAATCCCCATGCCCGCGGCTGCGAGCGCATCTATCCTGCTTCTTATCTCTGCCTTCGCCCCAACATCGATTCCGCGCGTAGGCTCATCGAGTATCAGAACCACGGGATTTGTGTTCAGCCACTTGCCCAAAACGACCTTTTGCTGATTGCCGCCACTGAGAGCAGAGACGCGAAGTCTTGTGGAAGGGGTTCTGATCTTCAGGCTGGCGATATTCTCACGCACTAGCTTGCGCTCCTGTTGGTTGTTGATGAAAAGGGAACTTGAAAGCTTCTTAAGGCTCGGGAGCGTAAGGTTTTTCCTGACGTCAAGCATGTGAACCAAGCCCAGGGTCCGTCTGTCTTCGGGAACGAGTGCGACCCCCTTTGCAATAGCCCGGGAGGGTGATCGGAGGTCGGCCGGTTGACCCAGGATCCTGATTTGGCCGCGCCCAGGCTGCGAGAGCCCGAAAATCGCCTTGACAAGCCGGGTCCTACCCGAGCCGATTAGGCCGTAAATACCCACCACTTCACCGCGGTATACCGTAAAGCTCACGTCGGCAAAGTAGGGCAAGTGGGTGAGATTGACGACTTCAAGCACAGGATCGTGCTGATGATGCCTGTGAGTCCGGGGAAAGAAGTCGGAGAGATTTCTTCCGACCATCTCTCGCACAAGATCTTCTTCGTCCCACTGTCCAACGGGGCGAGAACTCTGCTTTGACCCCGTCGCGGAGCACGGTGATTCGATCAGCAATCGCGAATATTTCGGCCAGCTTATGCGAAATGTAGATGATGGCTACACCCTTCTCTTTAGTGGTGCGGATAACTCGGAAAAGGTCCCTGATCTCCGGCTCGGTCAGCGAAGATGTCGGTTCATCGAGAATAAGGACCTGAGAATGCATGGAAATCCCCTTGGCAATTTCGACTAGCTGCTGCTTGGCGACCGAGAGCTCGCTGACCCTCTGGGTGGCCGATATCCCGGCTTCAATTTGGGTAAGAATTGCGCCTGCCTCTTTCTCAATTTGGCGTCGGTTGATAAGCGCTGGAAATCTTGACCGGGCCTCTCGACCGAGAAAGATGTTTTCGGCCACCGACAGGTCGGCAACAAGGCTGAGTTCCTGGTGTACCATTGCGATTCCCAGTTCTCGCGCGATTCGCGGCCTGTGGATCCTGGATGCGCGTCCCTCGAAGAAGATCTCCCCACTATAGTCGGGATAAAGGCCGGCGAGGACTTTCATGAGGGTCGATTTACCAGCGCCGTTTTCGCCGACTAGCCCATGTACTTCACCCGTAAAGATTTCCAGGTCGACGTTCCGCAATGCGTCCGTACCGGTAAAGCTCTTGCTGATACCTACCATCCTGACGATCGGCTGTCGGGGAATGTATATGGTGCTTTGTGACGTCAACCGGCAGGCTCCTTATTTAGAATCCACTGCAGGCCGCCGAACAGGTGCCCAAGGAAGGTCGGGTTCTCGTACTCGGCTGCAAAGTGGCCCAAGGCCGTGTAGAATACTCGACCTCGTCCCTCGTGGAAGCACCACGCTAGTGGAATCCCAATCTCTGGAAATCGCGCACCGTTTGCGCTCGCGTCCAGATCTGAGGAGACCGCGCGAAGGAGCACATGGCAATCGGCTCGCATATCGCGGAACAGGTAGACTTCATCGGTGAGCCGCCACGGGACACGGAGGTGCCGAGTTGCCGGGTGTGTCCTGTCGACAACTTCGACTGTGAATTCCTGCGTCCACGGATGGCCGTCGAATCGCGCTCCCACTAACCGGCCGTACTCCGGCCACATGGTACAGGCGTCGCTCGCAGAATGTATTGGCAGAAAGCCCATCGTGCCAGAGCGGACCCGGTCCAGGATCACCTCCTTCTGGATCTCGCTCCACGGCGTTTCCCCGATTGTGAATAAGGCCAGCACCTGGGTTTCCTCTAGCTGTTGTCCGGTGATGAGCGAGACCGAATCTGAATGTGCGAACCGGAGGCCCGCCAGGTACGCGAACTGTCGCATACATGCAACCGACTGAGGTAGGACGTGATGCGCTCCCGCAAGCCGCCGCGGGGCGTCCGGACGCCGGTCGCTCCGGGCGTAAGGCGCAATCTCGGTGATGTAAAGCAGCAGATCCTTCATTTTGTGAGATTCTCGCCAGAGCGTTCGGATTCGCCGCTGCGGGTCGCCCCCATCTGCCGCTCGCGCCGGCCCCGAGCGTACTCGGCTAGTCCAACTGCCAATACCAACATGGCCCCGTTAAACAATGGCTCGACATAGAAGTCCGCTCCCAGATGCTGTAGGCCCGATACGGCAACTGCAAGGACGCTTACCGCGAGCAA
>JAFAQT010000044.1 GCA_019246215.1 Verrucomicrobiota bacterium | reverse complement strand
TTGAAATTGGAAGTGATTCTCGCCTAACGGAAGCTGGTCTCCTCTGAGAATCAGAACTCCTTTCCTCCAACCGGTGAACCTCAGAGTTCCATCCTCCACTTTTTCGTAGCCCGGATCAGTCAGATCGGGAACTTCCAACGCCAATGTCCCGACGGCAGCGCCATTGAGCCAAAGAGTGAGCGTCTGATCGAGTTGCAATCCGTTGACCAGCACTTCAAGTCGGACGCGCGAAACCTTGGCTGGAACCGAAACCGAAAACTCAATGCCTTTCTCTATTCGTTCTGCCCGGTCGGTAACGGAGGTCGTCAGGATGCGACCCTCCCACGAGTCGGCGATGGGTGTGAGCGAGCTGCCATCCACTTCTTCGGGCGCGAACATCTTACCGCCTGTTGTGACAAGCGCGCCGTTCGGAATGTTGTCGACCAGGCGCACAACCCCGGGCCGCGCCCAATCCAGGCGTACACGCAAGACATTGAGCACGGCCTGACTTGATTTCAAAACGACTTTCCCGGGTCCACCCATGGTCGGGCGATTGATCAGCAGTGTCCGCTGATTCAGCAAGCCGATATTTTCAAATAGATTCGGTGCCAACAACTGGCGTTTTCCAAACGCGTTCTCCCAATACACACTGAGAAATCCGCCCATCTCCTCTTGAAAGACAACAGTGAGCGCCAAATCGTCGTCGTCCGCGCCAGGTACGACCGGAAATGAAAGTTCCGATTGCGATTTCGGAAAGGCCAATGGCCGATCCGGAATCCAAGCCGGGAACTCCAGGCGACCTGTTGCCTTGAGGTCGAACGTGAATGAATCCGCAAGACAACAATCAACAGCGCCCAAAAAGAAAATCCCCGCGGCAAGCCTGAAATGACTACGGTTCATGCGCCGGGTTTTTGGCTTTTTGTAAACCCAGAACAGACTGCTGGCAAGAAAATGTGGAAGAAGGAGTTCAGAGTTACAGGAGCAAGAAACAGCAGATGAACTGCGTGAGCAGAATCACCGCAAATATTTTCTCGAAGAATTGGGTGCTGTATAGAGAAGGGCTGCGTCCGACCGTCGAGGCCATTCCATTCTGCAACTTCTAACTCCTGGCTCCTGATTGACTTCCTGCCATCCAACCTCAGATTGCACCATGAATATTACCGATCTCACCCAACGTCCACCAAGGAGTCCGCGATTGAAGCTGGGAGGTTATGTCATTTTGCCAAGAATGCTCGACAAAGGCCGGGGCGAGCTGGCCGGCAAAGCAGGCGAATACCACTACGCTTGTCCTTTGGATCAGCATTTCCTGTCTTTCACCGGGTTAGCGGCTGAAGACATCTTGAATCTGCTGAAAGCGGGAAAGTCCGATAGCGAGGTACTGGCTTGGATCCGCGAACACGTGAAAAAGAGCGACTGGGACATCTTCTATTGGTCAGAGTTTCATCTTCGACGCGGACCGACGGACAATGAGGGCCGTCAACATTTCATCGAAACGGTTCAGCAATTGGCGCCGGATCGAGACGATGTCGCTACTTGGTTTGATCTTCTCGATGTGGATGATTTCGTCAGTTTCGGCGGTGCAGCATAATGCGTCAGCCGGCTACTCTCCGCGGTAACTGCAGCGGGCCCAGGGCGTCTCGTGAATGACAATTTCACAGAGGCCTGGACAGTGCGGGCTCAGTTTCTCCCAGAACCATGCCGCCATCAATTCAATCGTGGGATTCTCCAATCCAGGAATGTCATTCAGGTAGGCGTGATCCAATTGTGCCACCAAGGGTCTCATAGCTTTGCCGATTTGAGCATGATCGTAGATCCATCCCGTGGCCGCGTTAACCTCCCCCTCGATCGAGACTTCGATCCTGAAGCTGTGTCCGTGCATGCTTGCGCACTTATGGCCTGGAGGCACTTGCGGCAAAGTTTGAGCTGACTCGAAAAAGAAGTCTTTCGTCAGCCTCGCCCTCATACGCCCTTGGTTTCCGGAGCCCAAATGAATTTATGCATCTGCAGCTGGAAACGAACCCTCAGGTTGTCCTCCAGCAGCCACTCCACAATCTCGCGTGGATTGATTCTGTCAAAGATTGGAGAAAACAACACCGTCCCGCAGCGAGTGGTCAGCTCGAATTCAGCGATTTTTTGTTTGGACCAAAGGTAATCCTCACGTGAACCGATGACGAACTTCACCTCATCACGCGCAGTGAGGTGCATAATATTCTCGTATCGATTGCGTTCCGCTTCACCGCTTCCAGGGGTTTTCAGGTCCATGATCCGATGCACGCGCGTGTCGATGCCGGAGATGTCGTGCGCTCCGCTGGTCTCGATCAGAACAGTTTTGCCGCGGTCACACAGCTCCTTCATTAAGGGCAAGACATTTCGCTGCAGGAGGGGTTCGCCGCCGGTGATTTCGACCAGCGGGCAATCAAACGCCATGACTCGCTCAAGGGTCTCCAGCAACGTCATTTTCGTGCCCGCGTAAAACGCATACGCCGTATCACAATACGTGCACCGCAGATCGCAGAATGTCAGCCGGACGAAAACGCAAGGTAGGCCCGCCCAGGTGCTCTCCCCCTGGATGGATCGATAGATCTCGTTAACAGTAAGTTTTTGCGTTTTGTTTTCCACGAATGTGGATTGGACATTGCACGCCATCGCAAGACAGTCAACGCTCCGACCGGAACCTCTTAGCCTGATCGTCGAAGCAAACCGTCACTGCGAATCTCGGCCCTCAACCCTCCCCGGCCCATCATCGCGTTTTCGGCTCCGGACGCGAATGCCGTGTTCATCCAATAGCAAGGGCGGCACTCTTCTTTTCCAAAAAAGCGGACGCCCTGGAGCTCAAACTCCAGGCCAATCAATTCATTTAAACGAGCGCCACGGGTGATCACGTTGCGACGGAAAACCTCCGGGCCGCGGTCCCATACCCCCAATCGCAAGCAGAGATCCTGATACGTCTCTTCCTCAAAGAAGGTGATTTGACCTTTGTAGTTTTTTTTATAATCGAAGTACCTGTCGCCAGCGATCCCTTTTCCAACGATGCACCGGATTTCTGCCATTTCGACGGATGCGTGGTCGCCGGGAGGGCTTTCGTGATGGCCGACGTAATTGTGCCCCGACGAAACGAATAGATGACGGATCTCAAAATCAACGCAAACCACAGCGTGCAGCATAGTGCCAGCCGATTGTCTCGTAAAGGGGAACGAACAGGCGCAAAGGGGGAGCACGGGCAGTTCATCTCGTTTGCGAGGGCGGCCGAAGAAGTCTAAGTTGCATACTGCACTGCAATAACGATTGTGCCCATAACGGCACTGCAGAGAGCGTGTCCCACAAATGGAACGTAATCAGATCAATCTCGAGTCGTCCAGCATCCGGGATTTCGGCATCCGCAGGCATATTTCCCTGCAGGAGCCCACCAACGACGTCGATCACCTCGCGGTGGAGGAACCGCTTGAAATTGTCCTCCGCTTCCGCAGACGGGCCACGCTGGTGCGCAAACCGATTTCAATTACCATGCGCACTCCGGGTCAGGACCAGGAGCTAGCTGCCGGCTTTCTCTACACCGAAGGTATTCTGGATCAGCGGGCCTCGATTGAGGAACTAGCACCCGGCGCAGATTCTTCAATCACT
>JAFAQT010000008.1 GCA_019246215.1 Verrucomicrobiota bacterium | reverse complement strand
GAGGGTCAGATCGGAGAAGTCTGGGTCGAAGGTGAGATTTCAAACTATCGAAAGCAATCGTCTGGGCACCATTACTTCACGTTAAAGGATGACCGTTCCCAAATCGCCTGCGTCATGTTCGCCCGTTCGTATGGAGCGCAGACCAGGGTTGCGGTTTGCGACGGGATGCAGGTTCAGGCTTACGGCTTGGTCACCGTCTACGGAGCGCGAGGACAATACCAGTTGATTGTCCAATTGGTGCAACCCAGAGGCCGAGGCCTCCTCCAGGCAAAGTTCGAGGCCCTGAAGCGCAAACTACAAGCGGAAGGTCTCTTTGATGCGGATCACAAGAAGCCTCTTCCGAGATTCCCTCGACGTGTAGCGTTAGTGACCTCATCGACCGGAGCCGCGGTCCAGGATATGCTGAACATTTTGAAAAGGCGAAGTCCCTGGCTTTCAATACTGATCTGTCCGATTCGGGTTCAAGGAGAAGGCGCCGCCGCAGAGATTGCGGGAATGGTTGATTATGTCAGTTCGCGCGCAGGCGAATTGAAAATTGACCTGATGATCGTAGGCCGAGGCGGCGGAAATCTGGAGGATCTCTGGGAATTCAACGAAGAAGTCGTTGCGAGGAGTATTTACGGTTCACGAATCCCGGTGGTCTCGGCAATAGGGCACGAGATTGATTTTACGATCGCTGACTTTGTTGCGGATTTGCGGGCCCCCACACCGAGTGCGGCAGCCGAGTTAGTCGTACCGGAGATAGGCGCGCTACAGGCGGATCTGGTGTTGCGGCGTGCCGCTCTGGATCGATTGATGCGACAGGCATTGGAAATTCGCCAGATCCAGGTCAGGCGCTTGTCAGAGGCGCCACATTTTCGTGAACCTCGCCGGTTAATCGTTGAGCGCCAACAACGCGTGGACAACCTGGAAATGCATCTTTTGGAAGTCTGGAAAGAGGCTCTCCAGCGTCGTCGATCAGGGATCGAAAAGATGGTGGCGCTTCTATGGGCGTTTCGCCCTGAACGTTGGCTGCAGGCGAAACGCGGAGAACTTGCTGGGTTGGAGGTGCGCCTGAAGCGAATCGTATCTTCCCGGCTCGATTCTAGCAAACACCGGGTCAGCGCACTGGCTGATTTTCTCCGGTTGCTTGGACCGAGGCAAACGCTCGAGCGCGGTTATTCCATCACGCTGAATGTGGATGGAGGCGTTGTTCAGTCTGTTCGAACCTTGAAAGCTGGTGACCAGATCCACACAATGCTGGCAGACGGTGAGGTAAATTCGATTGTAGAAGAGATGCTGAAACGCGAATCAAACACTCATTGAGGCGCGTGATAGGGGTGTTTCTTGAATCCAACCGTCGCGAGAGGAGGCAAGGTAAGGACTAGCGAATGAGAACGCCCTTGCCATGGGATCGGCTCGGCGTGCATTCCACCGTAGTTTCCTACATTGCCCCCGCCGTAAATACCGGCATCGGTGTTGAGGATTTCTTGGTACCAACCTTCGCCTGGCGCACCGATACGATAAAAATGTCTTGGGACGGGGGTCGCATTTACCACGAACACAATGACCGAGCCCGATTCCGCCTTGCGCATAAAGGTCAGAACACTGTTGTCGGCGTCGTGAAAATCGATCCATTCGAACCCGAGATAACTGTCGTCATTTTCCCAAAATGCGGGTTCGGTCCGATAGAGATAATTGAGATGTTGGATCAGCTTTCTAACGCCGCCGTGAAACGGATATTGCAACAGATGCCAATCAACGCTTGCGTCGTAATTCCATTCTTTCCACTGGCCGATTTCGCCACCCATAAATAACAACTTTTTACCCGGGTGCGCATACATCCAACCGTAGAACATCCGCAAATTAGCAAACTTCTGCCAAGCATCGCCCGGCATCTTATTCACCAGGGACCCCTTGCCGTGCACGACCTCGTCGTGGCTCAAAACCAGGATGAAATGCTCTTGAAACGCATAGATCATCGAAAAGGTCACCTCTCCTTGGTGGAACCGTCGATGAACAGGTTCGCGGCTCATGTAGAGCAAAAAGTCGTGCATCCACCCCATGTTCCACTTCAATCCGAATCCGAGCCCGCCCAGGTAGGTTGGTCGAGAGACGCCAGGCCACGCAGTGGATTCTTCCGCGATGGTCATGATTCCAGGAAACCGCTCATAACAGATCTCGTTAAAGCGTTTCATGAAATAGATGGCGTCGAGGTTCTCGCGTCCGCCATGGACGTTCGGCACCCACTCGCCCTGCTTCCGGGAGTAGTCGAGGTAAAGCATTGAAGCGACTGCATCAACGCGAAGCCCGTCGATGTGATACTCGTCCAACCAGAACAGGCCATTAGCGACGAGGAAATTGCGAACCTCGTTTCGACCGTAATTAAAAATCAAGGTCCCCCAGTCCCGATGTTCTCCCTGGCGTGGGTCAGCATGTTCGTAAAGATGGGTTCCGTCGAACCGAGCAAGACCATGCGCATCTTTCGGGAAATGCCCCGGAACCCAGTCGATGATGACGCCGATCCCGTTTTCGTGGCAACGATCGACAAAATGCCGGAACTCATCCGGGTTCCCAAATCGGCTGGTGGGAGCGTAGTAGCCGGTCACCTGATAGCCCCAAGACCCGTCGAAGGGATGCTCGGCCACCGGCATCAGTTCGACGTGGGAATAACCCAGGTCCTTAACATAAGGAATCAAACGATCTGCGAATTCAATATAGCTGAGATAGCGGTTCCCTTCTTCCGGAACCCGGGCCCACGACCCGAGGTGAACCTCATAGATGCTGACGGGCTCTTTGTGCCATTGCTTCGTTTTCCGCTTCTGGACCCACTCGTCATCGCTCCATTTGAAACGGTTGAGGTTGAACACCAAGGAAGCCGTTTGGATTCCATGCTGGCCGTAGAAACCGAACGGATCACTCTTCAATACCAGCTGGCCGAAGGCATTTCGCACCTCGAGCTTGTAATGGGTCCCTTCCGTGACGCCTGGGATGAAGATTTCCCAGATTCCGGATTCGATCCGTTTTCGCATTGGATGACATCGGCCATCCCAGCCGTTAAAATCGCCGACGATGCTGATGCGCTGTGCATTGGGACTCCAGACCGCAAAGGTCGCGCCTGGATGTCCGTTGATCTCGGCCAGGTGAGCGCCGAGTTTCTTGTAGATGTCATAGTGGTTGCCCTCCTTGAAGAGGTACATGTCCAGCTCACCGAGAATCGGACCATAGGAATAAGGGTCACTCAACTGGAAAGTCTCTCCGGCCCAGGTAGTGACTTGCAACAAATAATCGAACGGTTCCGTAACGCCAGTCAGAGGCGCTTCGAACAAGCCCTCGTTGGCGATGCGGTTCGCTGGAAAATGACGCTCTGCGCGACGCCGGTCAATTACGGCTAATTCTTTGGCGTCGGGCCGAAAAGCACGTGCAACCCAAAGGTCACCGATCTTGTGCAAACCGAGAACGCCAAACGGGTCGTCATGCTCGGCATTCAGGAGCCGATGAATATCGTGTGGGGCAAGCGTGGCATTCATAGTAGCTGTTGGAAAAATGGTTCTATTTTATTCAAATAGAGCCGTTCTGCGGAGTAGTCGCGCAAGATTTGTTTTTTTCTCTTGAAAATCGCGTCCTGGTCAAAGGCGTTGCGAATTCGCTCGGCAACATTTGTGGGGGCTTCGCGCAGGTCAAACAGGAGTGTGCCGGGAAATGCGACTGATTTCAATGCTTCGATGTTTGAGCAAAACACTGGAAGCCGATGCGCCGCAGCCTCGAGTAGTGGCAGACCAAATCCTTCCTGCCTGGAGGGGAACAGCACCGCATCCGCGACCATATAAAGGCTATGCAACTGCCGTTCGTCAACATAGAAGAGTTCGCTGACCCAGCGTATCAATTCCTGAACCTGAAGATCAGCGGCTAATCGTTTCAGCCCCGCGAAATGTTCTGTGCTGGAGCGAATGTGGCGATCAGGAGCGGCTGAAATGAGTAACCGCACCTGAAGACCCATGTCGCGGAGCGCACTTACAATCTGGAGAGCAAATGCGATGTTTTTCCGAAATAAGATCCGAGTCGGATAGAACAGGATGATTGATGCCGGTAAATCATCCCGCACGAGGTCCGCCACTTCCGGCGTGAGTGCGCATGCGCCGGCGAAATCCAGGCCGTTTGGGATAATGGCATCGACTTCTGAAGCCATCAGGCGTTTGAATTCTGCAGCCCGCGCTTCGGATATTGTCACATATCTCACTCCAGATTGACGTTCCCTGATGAGGTCGAACAACTGATAAGGCGGGAGTTTGTAATCTGGATTGCAGGCGGCAAGATCGTGCGTCCATGCGATCGTCTTTTTGTTCTGATCGGCGATGCTGCTCAAGGCCCTGGTTGCAGCTAGGTTGAATGGCATTGTGAACATGTTGTGCACGATGAGCCGATCGAACATAGTGCAGAGCGAACCGAGCTGGTTTTGCAGTGTCTCGAGGATCTGGAAGTAAGATTGCCCATGACGACCGTGATAGGCTTCGTTCTGGGAGTCTCTGACCAAGGGTTCTTGCGAATTGAGCTCCGGCACAACCAGCGTCTGAATTCGCTCGTCAAAGGCGGCGCCTTCTCCGCACACAATCGTGACCTCATGGCCGTGCCGTGACATCAATTGCGCATGTTGGCGGATTACGCTCTCCACCCCGCCAATGACAGGCCAGGAAGTGTAATGAACGATGGCAATTTTCATCAGTGGAATGATGCTGTGTACGGCGATATCAGAAAGGTTTGCCTCGCGAGACGCAATCAAGAATCTGACTTGAATCCAGAGAGATGTGTCTTAGTTTGGCTGTCTTTCGGGACTGGCAAACGCCAGGGTAGCTCAGTGGTAGAGCAGGGGACTCATAAGCCCTTGGTCGGGAGTTCAACTCTCCCCCCTGGCATGCGGCGCAGCACACCGGAAACGACTCGCCTGTGGCGTATCAGCGTGATACAGATTGTCGAAACTAGAACCCGCCTAATCGCCTGGTAATAAGGACTTGCCCTTTCGAATGCGATTAGTCGCTTGCATTAACGCGGCCTAATCCATAAGAACATCCAGCCGGCCAATGTTCGGAGCCCTGAAGGGTGATAGAAGGCGCG
>JAFAQT010000312.1 GCA_019246215.1 Verrucomicrobiota bacterium | reverse complement strand
TCCGGATCTTCCAGCAGCCGATCAACCACATCGAGGGTCGGATCACGAATGGCGGCTGCCTCCTTAAAGAAGGCGAAAGCAAACAGAGAGCTTTGTCGAACTGTCTTACCGATCACTACCTAATCGATATACTCGATTAGGCATTCCGATACCAGGATAAAATTAAAATTCTTTCGAAAAACTGTTAGCCTCCGCTAGCCACACCCCAGGGCAAAACCATTTCGCAACAGCCTTTAGCTAGCGCTCACAAATACCTGCGGATTTGTGACTTGTGCCAGGAACTGGCGTTTGGTTTCAACACGCGGTAATGTAAATTTGCTATTTTGTACAACCCGTTTGCGTTCAGCGTCTTGTGCCAGCAGTTCCTGGAGAGCTTAGCTAGAGCCGCCCAGGAAGCGGCTCAGGCAAAAACCAATTTTTAAGAAATGGATCAAATTTCTTTCCGATCAATCATCGATCAAGCGCCGATCGTGGCGATCGTCCGGCGTCCGAAAGTGGATCCGATCCGCTGCATTGAACATCTCTTTGAACACGGCATCCGGTTGGTCGAGATCACTATGGATAGTTCGGGCGCGGTCGAGGTGTTGGAATACTTTCGATCATGTACCCCTGCGAACTGTTTTTTGGGCGCCGGTACGGTGACCGATGTAGGTCTGGCAGAAGCGGCCCTCGGGGCAGGGGCGTCCTTCGTTGTTACTCCGAATATTAATTTGGACGTCATTCGTATCGTACGCGAGCACGGCATCCCCGTGATGCCCGGAGCGCTGACTCCTACCGAAATTTGGACAGCCTCAAAGGCCGGTGCTGATTTTATCAAAGTGTTTCCTGCCAGCGCGGTTGGGCCTCGCTATTTTCGCGAGCTTCGCGGTCCCTTCGCGCAGATTCCTTTTATGGCGTCTGGTGGTGTTAGTCTGGAAAATGCCGCGGAGTTCATAAAATTCGGCGTCGATGCTTTGGGACTCGGCGGCGGGCTGATCCCAAAGTCCAACGATGAATTCGACCGATGTGCAGCCCTGGCTCGTCAACTGTTGCAGGTCGCACTTAAAGCACGGGCGTCACGATGAAATCGAGCTTGGATGTAGTCACTTTCGGTGAAAGTATGGTTCTGTTTGCTCCGTCTGAGCGCGAGACATTGGAATCTGCTTCCGCTTATCACGCATCCATCGGAGGCGCCGAGTCCAATTGCGCAATCGGGTTGGCGCGGCTTGGATATTCGGTGAGCTGGGTCAGTCGTGTGGGTCGTGACCCATTTGGAGCGCGAGTGCTCAAGACAATTCGCGGAGAGGGCGTCGATGTGAGTCGAGTCGAAATGTCCGACTCGGCACAAACTGGCCTTATGTTTAAAGAACCCGGTCCAGGTAATACTACACGCGTTTTCTACTATCGCCGCCAATCAGCCGCGGCGGCGCTCCAGTTAGAACAATTTGATTCGCTAGCCGCTAAATATCTTTTCGTGACCGGGATTACACCGGCCTTAAGCGATTCGAATCGCAAGTTAACTTTCGACTTGGTGGAGCGTTTTCGAGCCGCGGGTACCAAGGTAGCGTTCGATCCTAATATGCGATTCCGCCTCTGGAGCCCGAAGGAAGCAAGAATCGTCTTTCTCGATCTCGCTCGAAAATGCGATCTCCTGATTCCCAGCTTAGCCGAAGCCGAAATATTAACCGGGCTTGCGGAACCCGAACGGATGTTGGACGAGCTACGCGCGCTGGGGCCGCCGCAGATAGTGTTGAAGGCTGGCGACAAAGGCGCTTGGTACGCTGATGGTGCCGAACACGGTTTTTGCCCCTGCCACCCGGTTCGGGAAATTGATCCTGTCGGCGCCGGAGACGCGTTCTGCGCAGGGGTCCTTTCCGCACTGATCGACGGCCAACCTCTGCGAGACGCTGTTAAGCGCGGTGCCGCTCTCGGCGCGTTCTGCGTCTCTACATTCGGTGATTACCAGGGTTTGCCTGACCGGGTGGGTCTCGAAGCGTTTGTGGAAGGAAGCTTGATTCCCGGCAGATGAGGACGCAAGTCTTCTGAACTTGATTCTACCAGTCTTCCGACCAACATTGCGCAATTGCGCATGATCGATCATCTCACTTACACGCCCGAGCTCGTCTCCTACTATCGAGGTGTCACAGTTAGAGAACCGGACATTCTCAGGCGGCTTCGAAACGAAACTTTGCGACTGCCCAACGCCCAGATGCAGATTTCGCCTGAACAAGGCCAATTTTTCCATCTGTTGGCGGAACTGCTTAATTTTCGGTGCACCATC
Source organism: Verrucomicrobiota bacterium (assembly GCA_019246215.1). GTDB lineage: Bacteria > Verrucomicrobiota > Verrucomicrobiia > Chthoniobacterales > JAFAMB01 > JAFAMB01. The sequence continues at coordinate 191 of JAFAQT010000312.1, read as the reverse complement.
GAAATCGGCGTTTTTACAGGATATAGCTGTCTGAACCTGGCGCTTGCACTTCCGCCTGACGGCCGGATCGTCGCCTGTGATATCAACAAGGAATGGACCGACATTGCCCAGCGCTATTGGAAGGAAGCGGGAATTCAGTCAAAGATAGAATTTAAACTCGGGCCTGCAGTCGAGACGCTGCGGGCATTAGT